>NZ_SORI01000011.1 GCF_004366815.1 Aminivibrio pyruvatiphilus
CGGATTTGAGGTCTCGTTGCGTAGGCAAACCAATGATATCTCAAAGACCTTGGGGGCTTTTTAATGTTCCTAAAAACCTATTTTGGACAAGAGTGAAAGGAGGTATTTTCATGGCTGAAACAGCAACCCCTCAGAAGAGGACACTGTTCGAGAAATTCATCAAGGGAATCGAGATCGTCGGCAACATGCTCCCGCACCCCTTCTGGCTTTTCGTCTATCTTTCGCTCATCGTCCTCGGACTGTCCTATTATCTTTCAGAGGCCGGAGTCTCCGTGACCTACATGGCGGCGAAAGCCGGAGAGGCCCCGAAGGAAACGACCGTTGCGGTTCTGAACCTTCTCTCCTTCGCCGAAATGAGAAAGTTCACGGCCGGCTTTGTTTCCACCTATGTCAATTTCGCACCCCTTGGCCTGGTCATGGTCATGACGCTTGGAATCGGCCTTGTGGAGCAGTCCGGGATGATTTCCGCCCTGATGCGGAAGACCATTCTCGGCGCCCCCTCCTACATGGTGACGGCGGTCCTCGCTCTTGTGGGCATCAACTCGAACCTTGCCTCCGACGCGGGCATCATCTTCACCCCGGTCATCGGCGGCGCGGTCTTCAAGGCCCTGGGAAGAAATCCATGGGTCGGCATCATCGCCGGTTTCGCGGCGGCCTCGGGAGGTTTCACCGCGAACTTCTTCATTGCCGGAACTGACGCCCTCCTCGCCGGAATCACCCAGTCGGCGGCCCAGGGAATGAACGTCCCCGGACCGACCCATCCCCTCATCAACTGGTACTTCATGGCTGTGGCCACCATCGTCGTCATGTTCGTCACCACGTGGGTGACCGAAAAATTCACTGTTCGTGTCCTCGGTGACAGTGCCCACGACAAGGATTCCGACGAGCTTCTGAAGCATGCCGTCACCCCCGAAGAGAACCGGGGACTCCGTTTCTCCGCCGTCATGGCGGTTCTCGTCATCGGCGTCCTGCTGTACCTTATACTCCCTGAAGGCTCCTTCTTCCGGGCCGATGACGGAACCATCGTCCCCCGCTCGCCCTTCCTGAGCAGCATCGTGGCGATTCTGTTCTTCCTGTTCTTCTTCGTCGGGATCGCCTACGGCTTCGGCGCCGGCACCATAAAGAAGATGGACGACGTGCCCAAGCTCATGCAGAAGGGCCTTTCCGGAGGACTGAGCTTCATGGTGGTCGTTCTTCCCGCCGCCATTTTCGTCCAGCTCTTCAACGCCAGCAGGCTCACCACCGTCCTCGCGGTCAACGGCGCCCACTGGCTTGAAAGAATGAATCTCGGCGGCATCCCGCTGCTTATCATGTTCATTCTCCTCTGCACCTTCATCAACCTGTTCATCACCAGCGGTTCTGCCAAGTGGCTCATCCTGGCCCCCATTTTCGTTCCCATGTTCTCCATCGTGGGCTTCTCGCCGGCCCTCACCCAGGTGGCGTATCGAATCGGCGACTCTTCGTCCAACATCATCTCCCCCCTGTCGTACTACGTGCCGGTTATCATAGGGCTTCTGGAGCAGTACCGGTCCGACCCGGACACGAAGGTCGGCATCGGTACGGTCATCTCCCTGGAGATGCCCTATACCATCGCCTACCTCATCTGCTTTACCGCACTGCTCATTGCGTGGTATCTGCTGGGCATACCTCTTGGCCCCGGCGCTTCCGCTCTGTTGTAGCAGAAAAAGATACGACATGGGACCCCGGTCTTCCGGGGTCCTTTTTCTTACCCTTCGCTTCGGGGGCTTGCCAGGGAACGATATATCACTTTCCCGTCCGGACTCCGAAAATTTTCCCCGGAGAATTTTTCCTTCCAGCCTGAAGTACTCTGGACCGGAGAAAAAAGTTGGAGTACACTTTTTCCCGTGTTTCTCCCGCTGTTATTTGATCCCTCCCTTTCTGCGACATTGCGGAAAAAGGGAAAGCGGCGGTGTGGGGCAATTCTTTCGAGGTCTGGGGTGAAACAGAAATGAAAAACGTACCGGCGGACATGGAAGGTTTCCTTTCTCATCAGCCCTGGTGGCGCACCGGGGTCCCGACAGAAATAATCCGTTCCCGTGAAGGAGTCGGGGAGCTTCTTCACAGGGTGAAACAGGTGAAAAAAAATCCCTTTTTCGTGGTGGATTCAGTGCTGCAGGATCAGCCTGTCTTCGCCCCCCTTTTCGCCCATGAAGCCCTGTTTCTTTTCGATGCCTCCGCGTCGGAACCCAAAACAGGAGATGTCGATACTGTCGTCTCCATAATAAAAAACAGGGCGAAACCCCATGATGTGGTGGTGGGCATCGGCGGGGGAGGGACCATGGACCTTGCGAAAGCCGTGGGCATATGCCTTGCAAATCCGGACCCCGCCCATACATACCAGGGGTATGGCCTGGACATGAAGAAAGGGGCGGATATCTGGGTTCTTCCTACGCTCAGCGGTACAGGGGCCGAAATTACTCCCATCGCGGTGCTCCGCGGACCCGAGAAGAAACTGGGCATCAACAACCCCTATACCGCACCCTCCGTGGCGTTCATCGATCCCGGGCTCACATCGGGGGTACGTAAATACAACCGGTTTTTCACCATGATGGACTGCTTCTTCCATCACTATGAAATCACGAAAAGCGCGACAAGCTCGGAGACGGCCGTTTCGGATGCCCTTGACGGCATCAGCCTCTCCAGGGACGTCCTGACGTCGGGTGTGGAGGAGTTTCGGATGGACAACGCCATCCGGTCGGCCATGGCCTCCGTTCTAGGAGGAAGCAGCACCATCGGCGGGAGAGTGGGGGCAGCCCACGCAGTTTCCTATGGGCTGAGCAACTCCTCGCCAACCCTCCCTCACAGCGTGGCCGTCACCCTCGCCATGCTTTCCCTCGGCGACCTCTATCCTGACGGATACGAGGACACTGTTTCCTTTCTCCGGATCAACGGCATGGACACTCCAAAAGCAGCGGATTTCGGAATAGGGGCAGGAGCAGTGGAAAAAATGACGAAAACTGCCCTCGGCATGGAGAAGCTCTGGCAGAGCTGTTTCGGAGTCAACTGGAAGGAGCGGGCCACGGAGGGATATATCCGGGGGATCTATGAAAGAATCGTTTCCCGGTAGGGATTTTTTGCTTCTGCAGAAAACGACAGGGGGGAAGGCTGATGGCAGGAACGGAAATTTTCGGGAAGGAAGAACTGGAGGCAGTTCAGGATGTCATTGAAAGAAAAATGATCCACCGTTACGGGTCTCACGGAGCAAGAAGGGGTATTTACAGGGTGGAGGAGTTTGAAAACAGGGCCGCGGAAATTTCAGGAGCCCGCCATGCCCTTGCGGTGGCCAACGGAACGGCTGCCCTTATCGTCGCCCTGAAGGGAATCGGCATCCAGCCGGGGGATGAAGTTATCACGTCTCCCTTTACCTTCATCGCCACTGTCGAGGCTATCGTTGCCTGCAACGCAGTTCCCGTACTCGGCGAAATCGACGGGACCCTGAGTCTCGACCCGGTCTCAACAGAGAGGCTTATCACCGAAAGAACACGGGCGATCATGCCGGTCCATATGTTCGGTGCCGCGGCGGACATGGACAGGTTTGCCGAACTCGGAAAAAAGTACGGTATCCCCATCATCGAGGATGCCTGTGAAGTCGTCGGCGGCACCTACAAGGGAAGGATGCTCGGAAGCCTGGGAACATGCGGCACCTGGAGCTTTGATCCCAACAAGACCCTCACCGTGGGCGAAGGCGGGATTGTGTTCACCGACAGCGAAGAAGTCTACTCCAGAATGGACTGCTACCATGACCACGGGCATATCCACAGCAAGGAACACGACCGGGGTGCCGAAGGCAAGTCGGGGCTGGGTGTGAACTACCGGCTCAGCGAACTGCAGGGAGCCCTCGGCCTTGTTGCGCTGCAGAAAATGGACTATGCCCTCGGGCTGCTCCGATCCACCAAGAAAAGGATTCTGCAAGCCGTTTCCGATACGGGCATTGTCCCCCGTCCCACCCACAACGGTGAGGGGGACACTGCCTCCCATGTGATTTTCATGCTGCCGTCGGCGGAGTCGGCCTTGAAGTTCAGGGATGCCGCCGTTTCAGCGGGTTGCGGTTGTTCCATTATCGCAGACAACACCTGGCATTTCGCAAAACACTGGAAGGCTCTTGAAGTAATGGGGGAAAAGGACTGGTTCGGGACGAGGACTCCTTCCTATGCCCCGGAAACAATGGCAGGGAGCGACAGGCTGCTTGCCCGGGCAGTCATGTTCGGTCTCAGCATCATCATGGATGATTCCGCGGTGGAAGCCATTATCCATGCAGTGCGGGCGGGGACAAAGGCTGCTCTCTGAGATATCTCCTTCGGGTTAAGCGAAGCGGGCCTCCGGGAATCTGCCGGGGGCCCGCTTTCCAGTGAGCTACAGGCAGAAGTCGGGGTGGAGTTCCAGGTATCGCTCCAGGGCTTCCGCGTCCTCCGGAGTATCAATCTCGATGGTGTCCCTCTCCGTGGGAACGCAGGCGATGGAATGCCCTTTTTCGAGAACCCGGAGCATTTCCAGGCTTTCCGTTTTTTCCAGGGGCGTCTGTTCCCAGGAGGAGAATTTCAGCAGGAAATCTCTCCTCCAGCAATAGGGGCCGATATGCTTGTAATAGACAGGGTCTCCGTTTCTCGGATAGGGAATGGGGGAGCGGCTGAAGTACAGCGCCCTTCCTGCGGAATCGAACACCATCTTGACTATGTTCGGCGAGAAAACTTCCTCTTCGCGGTCAATCCGCTTTGACAGAAGGGCGAGCATGACGGCAGGATCGTCCATGGCCGCTGCCAGGGGATCGATCATGTCCGGCCCCGCGAGAGGATCGTCGACCTGGACGTTGAGGACGATATCGGAAGGGATTCTTTCGGAGACCCAGGCCACCCTGTCGCCTCCGCTCGGCAGTTCGGGAGGGGTGAGCATGCATTCCCCTCCTGCGTCCCTCACCGCGGCGGCGATCCGTTCATCGTCCGCAGCGACGATGATCCTGTCCACGGACGAACACCTTTCCACCCGGCGGAGTACCCGGACGACCAGTGGTACCCCTCTTACCGGAAGAAGGGGCTTTCCTGGGAGGCGGGTGCTTGCGAATCTTGCGGGAATGACGGCGAGGGTTTTCATGATCCATCCATCTCCTTGAAGGAAGATTGACAACGGATATTGATGATACACTTTTCCTTCCTTCACCGGAAGGGGAGGGCAGGAAAAAAGCGGCCCCTGAAGGGGCCGCTTTCAGCAGATGCCTGAGGGCAGAGGAGTGGTCAGTCCTTGAGAATCTGGGTGCCCGCCGAGCCTTCCAGGGCTTCGAGGGCCTGTTCGAGGCTCGCGATGACGGCGCGGCTTCCGCCGTTGCGGACAAAACGGAGGGCTGCCCGAACCTTGGGTCCCATGGAGCCGGCCTTGAAATGGCCTTCCTTTTCAAGGGCTTCCATTTCGGTTACCGTAAGCTTCTCAAGCCATTTCTGGTTCGGCGTGTTGTAGTTGATGGCAACCCTGGGCACGTCGGTGAGGATCATCAGGAGGTCGGCCTTCACCGCGGCGGCGAGCCTTTCGCCGGCGAGGTCCTTGTCGATGACCGCCTCGACTCCCTGGTAGGTTCCGTCAGCCCCGCGGATGACGGGAATGCCGCCGCCGCCGGAAGCGATGACGGTGAAGCCCTTTTCCAGCAGGGAGTTGATGACGTCCTTTTCCACTATGGACTTGGGGTCAGGGGAGGGAACGACCCTTCTCCAGCCGCGTCCCGCGTCATCGATCCAGAATTCTCCGGTTTCAGCCATGCGCTTCTTCGCCGCTTCTTCCGTATAGAACGGTCCCACCGGTTTTGTCGGATGGACGAAGGCAGGGTCGGCAGGATCGACCTCAACCTGGGTCACGACGCATGCGGGTTCATGGCCGGACAGGCCTTCGAGAGCAAGGGTGTTGTGGAAGCTCTGGCAGAACATGTACCCGATGAGTCCCTGGCTCTCCGCTCCGCAGACATCCATGGGCATGGCAGGCACAGAAGTGCTGCCCAGTTCGTTCTGGATGAGGATTGCGCCGACCTGGGGCCCGTTGCCGTGGGTGACCACCACTTCATGACCGGCCCGGATCATCCTGACGATCTGGTCCACTGTTTTCTGAACGTTGTCCCGCTGTTCCGCTGCATTGCCCTTCTGGCCTCTCTGCAGAATGGCGTTGCCTCCAAGGGCGACCAATACTCTCATCTCTTTAAATTCCCCTCCTGAATGTTAATGCTAAACCAGTATATTCTAAACTAAGCAGCTTATTTCAGCAAGTCAATGACAAAGGGCGGAAGAACGAAACTTGCCCTATGGATATCGGATGTGTAGTACCTCGTTCCCTCGGGTGCCGGGCGAAGGGGCGCCGACGGATCGGCATTCTTCGATCCCACTGTGTAGGTCCACATTCCGCTGGGATAGGTGGGCATGGCTCCCCAGTACATCCTGACGACGGGAAAGACGGAACTCATCTCCCGGAAGGCGTCCCGGACGACGTTCCTGTCGGTGAAGGGTGATTCCGTCTGGGCAACGACCATTCCGTCCTTTTTCAGGGCGTTGTGGATATCGCGGTAGAAGGGGGATTCAAAGAGTCCGGCGGCAAATTCCACGGGATCCGTGCTGTCCACGATGGCGACGTCGAATTCTTCTTTCGCGGCTTTGATATATACCATGGCGTCCATGGGTTTTACGTCCGCCCTGGGGTCTTCAAGGGCAGCGCTGATGGTCGGGAGAAACCGTTTCGAGGCGTTGATCACTTCCTCGTCGATATCGATAAGAGTGGCCTTTTCCACGCTTTTGTGTCGGAGGACTTCCCGCAGAACGCCGCCGTCGCCGCCGCCGACGATGAGCACTCTCCGGGGATCCGGGTGCGAGGAGAGCGCCACGTGGGCCATCATCTCGGAGTAGCAAAATTCATCCCGTTCCGTGATCTGGATTGCTCCGTCGAGAATCATCATCCGGCCGTATTCTCCGGTTTCCACAAGCAGGATGTCCTGGTAGGGGCTTTTCACGTTCAGAAGCACCTCTGAAACGCGAAGGCTCAGCTTCATGTCGGGGCTCTGTTCTTCCGTAAGCCAGAGCTCGTTGAAGCGTTTCGGGCGGGTTTCCATTGGGCATTCTCCTTTCTCTGGAAAAAGCGGAGGGAACAAGTCGTTCAACCTGTTCCCTCCGCTGACTGACTTTCATTCAGTATAGAATGTCCTGCTTCAATCTTCAAGCACGTAG
The DNA here is from genome assembly GCF_004366815.1 of Aminivibrio pyruvatiphilus. Classification (NCBI taxonomy): domain Bacteria; kingdom Thermotogati; phylum Synergistota; class Synergistia; order Synergistales; family Aminobacteriaceae; genus Aminivibrio; species Aminivibrio pyruvatiphilus. The sequence continues at coordinate 7,212 of NZ_SORI01000011.1, forward strand.
GCGCGGAGCGGGGGGAAGCCGTTGAAGCAGACCGAGGAGTAGCTCTGCGTGTATGCCCCGGTGGTGAAAAAGTACAGCCGGTCTCCTTCCGTCAGTGAAGCGGGGAGGGCGTACTTTTCGTTTTCGTACAGAATGTCCATGCTGTCGCAGGTGGGACCGGCCAGGATCGTTTCCTGAATGGGGCCTGATTTCTCCGAGTAGATGGGGTACTTGATGGACTCGTCGAGAGTTTCAATAAGACCGCCGAATTTTCCGGCGTCAAGGTACACCCAGCTGTACTGGTTGGCCTCCGACTTCCGGGAAATGAGCACCACTTCCGTAATAAGGATTCCTGCGTCTCCGGCCATAAAGCGGCCCGGTTCAAGAAGGATTTCAGGGAGGGTTTCTCCGAAATCTTCCGTAAGGAAGCGGATAATCTCCGCTCCGTAAACTGAGGTCTCCTTCGTGGGGGAAATGTAGTTCGCCGGGAATCCGCCGCCGAGGTTCACCATTTTCAGCTCGATTCCCTCCGCCTTCGCGGAATCAAAGAGATATTTGCAGGTGGAGATGGCATGATCCCACTGGCCGATGTCCCTCTGCTGGGAGCCCACGTGGAAGGAAATCCCGTAGGGCTCCAGGCCGAGTTCAGGAGCCTGGAGAATGAGCTTGTAAATGGTATCGGGGTGGGCGCCGAACTTCCTGGAGAGGGGCCAGTCTGCGCCGCTTCCGTCGGTGAGGATCCTGAAGAATACCTTCGAGCCGGGAGCGTTCTTCGCGATTTTTTTCAGATCGTTTTCCGAATCGGTGGCGAAGAGGCGGACTCCCTTCGAATAGGCGTAGGCGATATCCTTCGCCTTTTTTATTGTATTGCCGTAGCTGACCCTGTCCGGCGTTGCGCCGAGAGCGAGGATGTGATCCAGTTCGTATATCGAGGCTATATCGAAACAGCTTCCCTTGGCCACGAGCATCCGAATGACGGATTCGTTGGGGTTCGCCTTCACGGCATAGTAAATCTTTGCAAAGGGCAGGGTGCTGATCAGTTCATCGTACTTCTGTTCGACCTTTGCCAGGTCAATTACGAGAAAGGGTGTCTCCTTATCTTCAGCAAACTTTTTGATGCGGTCGAATCGTTCCCTGGAAATATACCTTTCAAGGTCGAACTGGAACTGGTTTTCCACGTCTCTACCTCCTAATGAATTGGTTTTGAACCTGATGCAGTTTACGGCCTCGGGCCGAGAAATGCAATAGGGAAAGGGGAAGAAAAATCAGGGAATTTACGTATTCTTTTCCCCCTTGCCCGCAGAGGTTCCATGGTAGAATCAATGCTGTTCCGACCATTGAGCGCACCGCTGCAAGGAGGCTCCTCCATGTTCTACGGAAAAAGAAAATTTCCCTTCTGGGCAAAGCTGGCCGGCCTTGCCCTTCTGGTTGTTGCCGGTTTTCTCACGGGGTACCTCGGCTATACTCTCTACCGGGAGCTGACGGCTCCGCCGCCCGAAATGCCGGCTTCACCCGGTCCGGTTCCGCTGCCGGAACCGTCCCTGCAGTTTCAGGAGCCTCCCGGAGTTCATACTCCGGTTCCGGCGCCGGAACCGCCGCTGCCCCCAGCCCTGCCGGGAAGGGCGAAAAGCGACCAGCTCTGGCTCCACGTCGTCAAGGGGACTTACCGGATGTATCTCTACCGGGGAAGAAACGTGGAGCGGACCTTCGATGTGGCTGTCGGGGCCAACGGAGGGCAGAAGCAGCGTGTCGGCGACAGCAGGACCCCTACAGGTGACTTCACCGTCCAGCAGATTCAGAGGTCCTCCTCCTGGACCTACGACTTCGGCGACGGGAACGGACCTATCCCGGGAGCGTACGGCCCCTGGTTCATACGGCTGAAAACCCCGGGATGGTCGGGTATAGGCATTCACGGTACCCATGATCCCCACTCCATCGGCACCATGATAACCCAGGGGTGCATACGGATGAGGAACCATGAACTTGAGGAGCTGAAGAAGACGGTTTTTGTCGGCATGAAAGTCGTCATTTCGGAATAGGAGCAGTTGCCATGAAATTTGTGAACATAGATCTCCAGGTAAACAAAAGGGGTTTTCGGCGCTTCATTTCCTCGTGGCTGGTAAGGGATGAGAATGAGGACAGGACCTATCTCGTGGACACGGGACCGGGCAGCACCTGGCCCATTGTCCGCGATGCGGTGGAACGGCACGGAGGGAGCAGGGTGGATGCCGTTCTTCTGACCCATGTGCATCTCGACCATGCCGGGGCTGTTTCCCTCGCTTTTCGGGAATACGGCGCTAAGGTGTCCGCGGCACCGAAGGGAATTCCTCACCTGCTCGAGCCTGCGGCCCTGTGGAAGGGGAGCGTGGAAACCCTCGGCAATACGGCGTATCTTTACGGAGAGCCGGAACCCCTTCCCCGGGAAGCCCTTCTGGCGGATGAAAACCTCCCGGCCGGTTTCTCGGCGGTGGAGACCCCGGGACATGCATCCCATCACCGGTGCTTTGTCCTTGATGAAGGAGGAGGCGGAAAAACCCTTTTCGCCGGTGAGGCGGCAGGAATTTTCCTGGAAGGGGAGGAGCCTTTTCCCTATCTTCGTCCTGCCACGCCCCCCCGTTTCTTCCCGGAAGTGACCCTCGAGTCCATTGAAAAGCTGATACCCCTCGGCTGCAGCAGGATCTGCTATTCCCATTTCGGAGCGGCCGAAGGAGCCGGGGAAATGCTCTCCTTTGCCAGGGGGCAGATTCTCTTCTGGAGAGACATCGTGGTGGACCTGTTCAGAAGGGGGGTTCCGCCTGACGACGAGGAGGCAGTTTTTCAGGAGCTGCTGGAGCGTGACCCCTTCCTTGCGGCCTGGAGAAAAATGGAGCCCGATATCCGGGACAGGGAGCGGGAGTTCATCGGGAACAGCATCCGCGGATTCGCGGGAGCTTACGGCCCGAAGTGAAAACGAACGGGGGAGCGGATTTGCTCCCCCCGTTCGTTTCTCTTCCTTTATTTTGTTCCCGGTGTTCCGTTTCCTGCTTTGTATTCATACACTATTCCCTGAAACGCCTCCGGAAGAACCCGGCTCGTGATCGTCAGGCTGTCCTCGTCGTACTCGATGGAGTGAAGCTTCAGGGGAAAAACAAATTTTCTCAGGTCGAGAAGGGGCTGGATCTGTTCCACAGCCTGGTCTGTTATGAACTGGGGGACGTCCACCCGGTTCACCTTGAGGGTGTAGTCATGAAGCCACACCTGCTGCATGTCCACGATCTTGAACCGGCTGAAGATTTCGATGAGAATGTTCAGCCGGAAGATTACCGTCACCAGGTAATTCCCCCGGGCGTAAATTCCGTCGGGCCGCATGTCCACCTGGAGGTTGTTCCAGTGGTCGTCATCGCCGAATTCTTTCGAAAGGAGGTTGTCGTTGAGATCCTTCTCCAGGATCCGGGCGAAGGCGTGGACGTGGAGGATTTCCCCGGCATCAAGTCCTTTTGTCTCCCATTCCCCGGGAGGGTTCATCTGGACTCCCATGGCCCTTACCCGCAGGGAATCCATGCGGACGCCGCCGATGACGCATCCCGATATGTCCAGGTAGATATCCCTCACATAGCCGGTGTCGTCCGGTTCTTCGTCGATGATCATGGTCATCCTCTCGGGGGTGAATTCCGAGACGAAATGCCTGAGGAGATGGCTTCCCAGGGGTTCTCCGCCTGCCGGTGCCGGCGCGACGAAGAAAAGGGGCAGAAGAGCAGCTGCTGCGACCAGAGCGCATCGAACCGTTTTTTTCATTTTCATTCCGTTCTTTCCTCCCTGGTGGTCATAGTTATCCAGTTTTTTCGATCGTTTCGATTTCCGCCATGAGGTTTTCCCACAGTCCGTAGAGGGAATCGAGTTCCTTTGCGGCATCGTTTCTCTGAATGAGCAGGTTCTGGACTTTTTCCGAATCGGAGAGAAAGACCGGATCGGACAGAAGGCTGTCCCTTTCCGACTGCTGTTTTTCAAGGAGAGAAATTTTCACTTCTACCGGCTCAAGTTTGTCCAGGACCTTTCTTTTCTTTCGGTACAGGAGGTTTCGTCTCTCCGCCTCAATTCTCTTCCGCTCTTTTTCAGGGTCTTCCTTTTCTTTTGGGTCCATCCGCTTCTCAGCAGCCTCTGAGGAAAGGGCTTTCCTTTTTTCAATAAAATAGGAATAGTTCCCCGGATAGTCCAGGAGTTTTCCCGAGGCTATTTCCACCACCCTGTTCACCAGGTTGTCGAGGAAAAAGCGGTCATGGGAGACAAGGACCAGGGTGCCGTCGTATTCAAGGAGGGCTCTCTGGAAAAGATCCTTGGTCTGCATATCCAGATGGTTCGTAGGCTCGTCGAGAACGAGGCAGTTGGCTTCTTCCATCAGCAGCTTCAGCAGGGCAAGCCGGGATTTCTCTCCTCCTGAAAGCACTGAAACAGGCTTGTAAATATCGTCGCCGCCGAAGAGAAAAGCCCCGAGAAGGTTTCGCTTGTCCTGGGCTGTCCATGCGGGATTGCGTCCGGAGAGGGTTTCCCACACGGTCCTGGAATAATCCAGGTTTTCCGATGACTGCTGGGAAAAAAAGGCGATCCGGACATTGTGCCCTGTTCGTACCGTTCCAGAAGTGAGCCCCTCGGTTCCGCTGAGGATCCTGGAAAGGGTGGACTTTCCGGCCCCGTTGACGCCGACCAGGGCAATTTTCTCTCCCCTCTGGATAGTCAGGGATGCGTCGGAGAAAACCGTGTGATCCCCGTATTTCTTTTCTCCCTTTTCCATGACGGCCACGTCGAGACCGCTGCGAACGCAGGGTGGAAACCGGAAGGACACCCGCTTCGTGTCCTCCTCTATTTCAACAAGGCTCATTTTCTCGAGCCGCTTGACCCTGCTCTGTACGGACGCCGCCTTCGAGGCCTTGTAGCGGAACCGCTCGATGAATTCTTCCATGCGGGCGATTTCTTCCTTCTGGAGTCGTTCCTGCCTTCTGAGTTCTTCAAGCCGCCTTTCCCGCTCGTCGAGGTACTCCGAGAAATTGCCCTGGTAGATGGAAATCTTTCCCAGAGAGAGTTCCGCGATGGAGGTGCAGATCGTATCGAGAAACCTCCGGTCGTGGGAGACGGCGACGATAGTCCCCCGAAAACCTGAAAGCCATCCTTCCAGCCATTCCATGCTCTCCGTGTCAAGGTGGTTTGTCGGTTCGTCAAGCAGCAGGATGTCCGGGCAGAGAAGAAGAAGGCCGGCAAGGTGGAGCCTCATTTTCCAGCCGCCGGAAAAGCATCCGGTGGTCCTGTCCAGGTCGTACTGTGAAAAGCCAAGGCCCGAAAGTATTTTGCCTGCCATGGCATCGAAAGCATATCCGTCGAGGGACTCGAACCGTTTCAACAGAAGGTCGTGACGGTTGAGTTCCCGTTCATGCTCGGGGGATTCCGGGGGTAGTGCGGCCAGCCTTCCTGCGCATGCTGCGAGTTCGTCCTCCACGGCTGCCAGGCCCGTTCTGGAACGCAAAAAGGAAAGAACGGGCATGTCGGGGAGCTCCACCAGGTCCTGGGGCAGATAGCCGATCCTGAGCCCTTTGGGGATTGTGACCGTTCCGGAATCCACAGCCGTTTCCCCTGTCATCATTCGGAGCAGCGTCGTCTTCCCTGCGCCGTTGTTTCCCACAAGACCGGTACGGGACCCAGAAAGAATGGTCCACGAAAGGTCCTGGAAGAGGGATCGCTCTCCCAGCTGTATTCGAATGTCGCAAATCCGGATCACGGCCCCGCCTCCTTCCCGCTTTACTGATGAACCTGATTATACGGTGATTTTTCCGGGGAAAAAAGAGGAAAACAAGGATTTCAATGGTATCATTTCTTTTTACGGGTCGCACCTGCGGTTCCCGTTCCGCACAAGAACACGGAGAAAAGAGGAGAGAGAATGACTGAGCAGTATTCCGGAGAATGCAGAAACGGAAGCGGGGAGGGAATGAAGAAGGCCCTCTCCTACCGCTGGATTGTGTGGGGGGTTATGGTCTTCGCCTTCATGGTGGTTTTCTTTCACCGTTTTGCCGCGGCGGTGGTGAAGGACGACGTGACGAGAGACTTTTCCCTCAGCGCCACCGCTTTCGGCGCCATGGCATCCATGTATTTCTACGCCTACATGATCATGCAGATACCGGTAGGGTTCCTCGCCGATTCGCTCGGAGCGAGGATCACGGTCTCCCTTGGAATGTTTCTTGCCGGGGCCGGATCGGTCATCTTCGGATTCGCACCGTCCTCCTTCTGGCTTTTCCTCGGGAGATTCCTCGTCGGCATAGGTGTATCCACCGTTTTTGTCTCCATCATGAAAATCCAGTCCCAATGGTTCCGCGACAGGGAGTTCGCCACCATTTCCGGAGCCACAACTCTTGTGGGCAACGCCGGGGGCATTTTCTCCCAGGGACCGCTGGCCCTTCTCATCTCCGTGGTTTCCTGGAGAGCGGGATTTGTGGCCATCGGCCTCCTCACCCTCGCAATCGCGGCGCTGTGTTTCCGGTTCATCCGGAACAGGCCCCAGGATATGGGGCTTCCTCCGGTAAACGAAAGGGAAATTGCCAGGGCAAACCTGCAGCCGGATCCCTTTTCCGTGGTTTCGGGACTGAAGAATGTCCTCTCGGTCAGGGGCATCCTTCCGGCGACCCTTTTCTACCTTTTCAACCAGGCCGGTTTTTTCGCCCTCATCGGTACCTGGGGTATCCCCTGGATGGTGAACGCCTACGGGCTTTCAGTCCAGGAAGCGTCTTCCTACAGCGTGGTCCTCATCTTCGGGATAATGGCGGGGGGGTTCATCACCGGCTGGATATCCGACCGCCTCGGAAGAAGAAAAGCCCCCATGCTTGTCAGCTCGCTGCTCCATATGGTTTTGTGGGCGGTGATTCTCCTGTCGGAAAACGGAATGCCTCCCCTCGGGTGGCTGAAAGTCGTTTTTTTCCTTCTCGGCATAACGAATACTGCCTTTATCCTCGCATGGTCCGTGGCCAAGGAACTTACCTCGGAAAAGTACACCGGGCTCGCCATTTCCATACTCAACGCCGCCGGTTTTCTTTCCATAGCAGTCTGCACTTCTGTCATGGGATGGGTCATTGACCTCTTCGCGGCCCTTCCTCCGGCAGGAGCCTACAGAATGGCCTTCATGCTTCCTCTCGTTTCAGCCGTCCTTTCCTTTCTTTCTGTCCTCTTCATCCCCGAAACAGGATCGGTTAAACATGGGGGGCGCTGAAAAAGCATCCTGAGGAGAGCATTAAGTTTCAGCTAATGGAAAGCCTTTTTATTTAATTAATTTTCTCAGGAAAAAATGGCCGAAAAAAAGAAAAAAGATGGGGAAACCTTTACCGGAAGGAAAAAATCCTTGACATCAACGGAAAAATCCTATATTGTTTGATAGTGGCCTAGGCCGCGAATTTAATAAAGTTTTAGGAGGCTGTCTTTGGATGAGTCAGGGAACAGTGAAATGGTTTAACGATAGCAAAGGGTACGGTTTCATTACAACGGACGAGGGCAAGGACGTTTTCGTTCATTTCAGCGCCATTGTTGGTGATGGTTTCAAGACCCTCGCCGAGGGGCAGAAGGTTTCTTTCGACGTCGTCGACGGTGAAAAGGGACCTCAGGCTGCGAACGTTCACAAAGCGTAACCCTTCCCTCGATTTACATTAAACCAAGGGAAAAAAGACCGCCGGTTCTTCGGAACCGGCGGTCTTTTTCGTTATCTTCCTCTGTATTCCGGCTTGCCCTGCCTCCTGGGCCGGGATGCGCCTGATGGACGTCCCCTGACCTGCTGGGTCTGGCTGGACGCGGGAAGGAGGAAATCCCTGCCTTTGCCCTCTTCAAGGAGACCGCACCGTTCCAGGCCGCGGCAATCCTCCTCGAACCGGGAGAGAGCCACGGGAAGCAGCTCCACGAGGACATGGTCGTCTTTCATCCTGATAGCGCCCACTTCCGAACGGTCCACGTTCAGGGATGTGCATACGGAGCTCAGAACCCTGCCCACGTCCCATCCGTCCGCCAGTCCCTTGCTCAGGCGCAGCATTGTTCCCTTGGGACGTCTTCCCTTAAGGGGCCGTGCCCCGGGTGTGCGGTCTTTTTCTCCGGCGAAGCGGCTCTTTCTCCGGAGTTCCCGTTCCAGTTCGGAGGAGAGATTGTATCCGGCAGAACGTTTTGAAGACAGGGTCCAGAGCAGCCTGGCTACGAGATTTTTCGCACTGACCCTGGAAAGAAGGTCCTCGGCCCACAGGAGATAATCCTCGTCTTCTCCGGCTTCCTTCACGGTGAGAAGTTTTTCTTCTGCGATCTCTCTCTGAACCTTTGAAATGGCGTCAAGGTCGGGGACATTCTTCCATTCAACGGTTACCTTTGCCGAACCGAGCATGTACTTGAATTTCTCCGCCTCCTGGGGGGAAAGAAGGAGGATGTCGGTTCCTTCCCGCCCGGCCCGTCCTGTCCGTCCGCTCCTGTGGACGAAAGTCTCCCTGTCGTCGGGCAGTCCGATCTGGATGACGTGCGTTACTCCCTCAACGTCGAGGCCGCGGGCAGCCACGTTCGTCGCGACAAGCAGCGGCAGGTGCCCGTTTTTGAAGGAACCGAGAACGGCATTGCGCTCTCTCTGGGTCATTTCTCCATGGAGCGACCCCGCGCTGAAACCTTCTTCCGAAAGCCGCTGGGCCACAGACATGGTTTCCAGGCGGGTATGGCAGAAGATCAGTCCCCGTTTGGGCCGTTCCCAGAGAAGAACGTTCACGAGGCCTTCCATTTTATGCCTGAAGGGAACGAGGTATGCCCGGTGGACGATATCCTCGTGCTGTTCGCCATCCTCCACCAGGGAGATGGACACAGGAGCGGAGAGGTATTTTTTCGAGAGTTCCCTGACTTCCCTGGGCATGGTGGCGGAGAAAAGCCAGGTCCGCTCCCGCTGGGGAAGAGCGTCAAGAATGCCTTCAAGTTCATCCCGGAATCCCATGTCGAGCATATGGTCCCCTTCATCCAGGATGACGGAATGGATACCGTCAGCTCTCAGGGTTCCCCTGTTCACGTGGTCAAGGGTCCTTCCCGGCGTGCCGACGACGATGACTGCTCCGTCCTTGAGTGAGCGGATCTGGGTTGACATGTCCAGCCCTCCCACAAGAGTGGCGACCGATATATCCATGTACCGCGAAAGCCATTCCGCCTCACGGGCAGTCTGCTGGGCCAGTTCCCTGGTGGGGGAGAGGACAAGAATCCGGGGTGAGGACTGGGGAAGATCCATATTCTGAAGAAGCGGCAACAGGAAGGCCAGGGTTTTTCCGGAGCCCGTCTTGGCCCGGACGATCAGGTCTGTTTCGAAATTTTCCAGGGCGAGGACTTTTTCCTGTACCGGGGTCGGGATGGAAAATCCCTTCTTTTTCAGGGCGAGAAGCAGTTCTTCCCGCAGTTCGTAACTCGCGAAACCGTTGTCATTCATTAATTTTTGTTCCTCCTTGAGATTCGAAAGAAGGGAAGGGCAACGACGCCTCCGTCTTTCGCCCTCAAAAAAGAGTGGACCCCGTTCCGGGGGTCCACTCAAAATCTTCCCTCCATTACATCTGATCTATTATGCGGAAGATTTGTGATTTGTCAAGCTACCCAAACACGAAAAGGCGTTACTCCTTTTTTGTCAGCCTCTGCCATGCGTGGAGAGCCAGGGCTATGCCGATGACCCCGTAGGCGACGAAAACACGGAAATATTCGCCAACCTGGGCGCTTCCCATGATATTCTTCCCTGCCAGGGGGGACACGATGAAAAGGGCGTGAAAAAGCACCGTTCCAAGGATAGCCTGGCCGATGGTGGCCTTCGAGACGGATGCGCCGCCTATTAGGAGCGCCGCCACAGCGAAGGTCCCTACCTGGACATGGGATCCGTACACCTGGACGTTCCCGATGTTCTGGAGGAAGATGAGCTGTCCCCAGGCCGCGAGAACGGTGGAGAAGATGACGGCGATGATCCTCACCCTGTCGACCTTTATGCCGGCCACCTCGGCGATGTGCCTGTTCTGTCCCACGGCCCGGAAATCCTGGCCGAGCTTCGTCCTGAAGAGAAGGTAAACGGCTGCGCAGAGAAGGGCGATTATAACGAGAGTAAGCACCGGGAAATTGATGTTGTTCAGGTATTTAAGCACCGGAATGTCGATGCTCCTCGCCCGGAAGACGTAAAACTTGTCAATGGCGTACTGCCAGATCTTGAGGTCGAGGGTGTTCACAAAGCCGATCCCCGATGGCAGCAGCAGCGCCTTGTTGGAAATGGGAATGATCCACCCGATGAAGATGAGACATACGAGCTGGTAGAGTCCGTTGGCGAAAAAGCCGAGAATCAGGCCCGTGATCATTTCCTTTCCCTTGGCCTTATTGAAAAGGATGCCGGTGAGCCAGCCGAAGAGGACGGCGAAGGGAACGGACATGATGCATGCCAGAAAGAACCCCGTTATTCCGGTGAGGTTGTAGACCACCGTGATGAAAGCTGCAAACTGGCCGGCCATGGCGCCGAGGACAATGCCGAAATTGAGTCCCATCCCTGCGAGTACCGGGATAATAAGAGAGATCACCAGGAAGGAGTTCCGTGCGAGCCTGGACATGAGATCGTTGGCGAAAAACATCCAGGACAGCCCGGAATAATAAAAACCGATCGAGCAGAGAACAAGGAACACTATGGGGACTATGTTTTTCTGAAGGAGCCTCATCGGGCGTCACCTCCCACTTCTTTGCGGGTGAGGGCGTAGAGAATGATGCCGTTGCTTATTATGACCCTCATGATCTCGGAGATGTCGCTGTCCATGGCCACGTTGGCCACAGGGAGGGCGATGACCAGGAGTCCGTTGAAAAGAAAGGTGCCGATGAGTGCCTGGGTGATGGTGGCCCGCTGCAGTGACGCGCCGCCGATAAGGATGGCGGAGACGGAGTAGAGTGCCATGTACAGGGGCGCCTGGTAGAGCTGAATGAAGCCGTAGCTCTGGGAGTAGATGACGATGCCTGCCGCACCCATGGCGCAGGAGATGATGGAGGCGAGCATTCTGTACTTGTTCACGCTGAGGCCCGAGGCCTCGGCGAAGCGGGGGTTGGATCCGACCACCGACATGGCAAGGCCCGTCCTCGTCCTCAGGAAAATCCACAGGAGAAGGCAGCACAGGGCAGTGACAAGAAGCAGGCCGGTAGGGATCCTCACGCCGTAGAAGGTGAAGCTGAGAAAGCGGTCGAGGAGCTGTTCCATCCTGCCGTCAAGGACCACGGTGACCCGCAGTCCGTCGCCGCCGTAGGGCCAGATCATCTCCGGGCTCTTGTACGGGGCCATCAGCCAGAAAATGCACATGACCGACACGATGGAAAAGCCCATATAGGTACCAACGGTCATCTCCTGTCCCTTGACCCGGTTGAGCAGCAGACCGTACAGCCAGCCGGCGGCCGCGCCGAGAGGAATGGAAACGCCGATGGCGAAGAAGAGCGCGGTGAAGCCCCGAAGGTCGAGCTCGATAGCCAGGGTCGCTCCGACAAGGCCGCAGATGATTCCGAAAGGAAGGCCGAAGTTCGGTCCGGCTCCTGCCTGGATGGTGGGAATCATGGCCAGCACCAGGAGGGCGTTCATTCCGAACCTGGTGAGCATTGCGCTGAAGATCTGCCCCATGGGAAGACCGAAGGAGAAGGCTGCCGCGACGAGAAATGCGAGAAAGAGAGAAATGATGAGGCGCGGGATGCCGACTTTGTTCAAAAGGCCGTTGCCCATGTCATACAGCCTCCTTTCTATGAATCTTGTGGTATTCCCCGGCCATCATGAGTCCGAAATCCCTGTCGCTGTCCGTCGGGAGAAGAATGCCTTCCAGCTTTCCCTGGTAGACGATGGCGATCCGGTCGCAGATCGAACGGAGTTCCGCCAGTTCGGAGGAGGTCATGACGATGGTGAGACCTTCCTCCCTGTTCAGCTTCACGAGGTGGTCGAGAATGAGCTTCTTGGCGCCGATGTCGATGCCCCTCGTCGGCTCGGAAACGAACAGCAGATTGGGCTCAAGGGTAATGGCCCTGGCGATGCAGACCTTCTGCTGGTTTCCGCCCGAGAGACGTCGCGTAAGCTGCCCCGGGCCGGTGCACCGGATGTCGAGCTCCCTGATCATTTTCGATGCGTACTCCGTCATGCCCTTTCCGTCAAGAATGCTTATCTTCCCCTGGGTCAGGAATTTACACTGGACCTGGATTGCCGTAGCGACGATGTTGAATTCAATCGAGTCGTCCAGTAGTAGCCCGGTCCCTCTTCTGTCCTCGGAGACAAAGGCCATGCCGTTGTCGAGGGATCCCCGGGTATTGTTCAGCATGACGGGATCGCCGTTTTTCTTCACGTCTCCTCCGGAAGGAAAGAGCCCCATGATGCCGTTGGCGATGCCGATTTTTCCCTGGCCGGCAAGGCCGCCGATGCCGAGAATCTCACCGCGCTTCACGTCCAGGTTAACGCCCTTGACCCTCTCCCCGGGCATGGATACGGACAGATCCCGGATTTGGAGTATGTAGTCGTCCTTTAGTTCCGAGGGCGGCCTGCCCTTCATTTCGCCGCTCTCGATTTTTCTTCCGACCATAAGCTCGGCGATCCGTTCAATGGAAGTCTCGGAGGGCAGGGTTTCAGCTATCTGTTCGCCGTCCCGGAGAATGACGATCTTGTCGGAGGCCGTCATGACCTCGTCGAGGCGGTGGCTGATGAACAGGATGGAGATTCCTTTGTCGGTGAGGATTTTCATGGCCTCGAGGAGTTTATCAGAGTCGGATTCCGTAAGCACCGCCGTAGGCTCGTCGAGGACGAGAAGGCGGATGTTTTTCTTGTCGAGTTCCCTGGCTATTTCCACAAACTGCATATGGCCCACGGGCAGGCCCTTGACGGGGAGCATTTCGTCAATGCCCAGGCCGATGGCATCCATGGAAACCCTGGCGTCGTCCTTCATGGCGGGCATGTCGAGCCACTTGAGGGGTTTTCCGAAGAATCTGCTGAGCAGGCTGTCTTTCGTGATTTCCCTGTTGAGCTTTATGTTCTCGGTTATGGAAAAACCGGGGAGGAGCATGAATTCCTGGTGGACCATACCGATGCCGAGTTTCATGGCTTCTTCGGGGGATTTAATGTCAGCTTTTTCACCGTCGAGGTAAATTTCGCCTTCGAATCCTCCTGTCGCATGGATCACCGGCATACCGAAAAGAATATTCATAAGGGTGGATTTGCCTGCTCCGTTTTCTCCGACGAGGGACAAAACCTCTCCCCTGCCGAGGGAGAACGACACGCCCTTAAGGACGCGGTTCCCGTAGTACTGCTTGCTGATGTTCTTCATCTCAAGACGGGGTGTACCGGTCAAAAAAACGACCTCCTTTATCAAAAAGGCAGGGCTGCCCGTAGTGACAGCCCTGCCTCGAGTCTTAACGTTCCCGGGACAGGATTACTTCTTCCCGAAGATGATGGATTCGCCGACGACCATGAGGAAGTTCGGAGCCTTTTCCTCGTCGAAAGCGCGGATGCGGACGGCACCGGCTGCCTTCTCGAGGGTAAACTTCGCTCTCTGGATGTCCTTTTTGTCTTCGAACTTGCCGTTGGCGAAGTCCATGGCGTATTCTGCCCCGGCACGGATGAAGTTCATGGTGACGGGGGCGGTCCAGGTGGCGATCCGGCCGGCGACGCCCAGCTCGACAACCTTTTCATCGATGGCCTTGAGGATGTAGGGCACGTCTCCCTTGTTCTCCACCTTCAGTCCGAGAGCGTTGGGAAGGGCGTGGAAGGGGCTGGGGCAGCACTGCTCGGGATAGATGGCCTTCCCCTTCACCACGGACTTGATGAGGGGTTCCTGCATGGAGCAGTTGGTGCTGAAGAAAGCTGTGTCAGGGCCGTACTTTTCCACCTGGCGGGGAGCATCTTCAAGGATGAACTGCTGGGAACCGGCGACTCCGCCCTCGCCCGTGGGGTCGGGAGCGTTGACGAAAACGAACTCGACGCCGATTTTCTTCGCGGTCTGTTCCATGATCTCGCGGCGCTTGGCAAGGAGAGGATAGCTCATGTGACGGGGGAAGGAATAATGGATGAAGGTCTTGGCGCCCATTTCCTTCGCCTTTTCAACAATGGAGGTTCCGCGGGTGGGCTGGTCGATTTCAAAGAGAATGTCAGCCTTGCCGGCCATCATGTAGGGCTCTTCATGGACGGTGCCGATGACGAAAAGAATATCGTCCCGGACTTCCTTGACCTTGTCGATGGCGGCTGCCGTCCCGGGGACGCCCTGGCAGATGACGATGGCCTTCACGTCAGGGTCGGAGGCCATGGCCATGACCTGGGAAATGGTGGTCTCCTGCTCGTCCATGAACTTGTCCGGATAGGTGACGTGGATGACCCTGTCTGCGCCGTACTTGGCCACCATTTCTTCCCCTGCGCGGTACTCTTCCTCTCCCTGGGAAACGGTTCCGGTCATAATGCCGATCTTGGGTGCCGCAAAGGCCACCGTTCCAAGGGCAAGAACAAGCGCGACTGCAAACAGAACTCTGGTGAATCTCCTCATGTGCATATCTCCTCCTTATTGAGTTGTCTGTTTCTGCTTCGTATGGATAGAAAGAAACGAACTGCCGGATAGGAATGGAATTGAAGCCGATTTCGTATACGCTGAATGCTACAACATAAAAAGCATTTTGTAAAGAATTGCCTTCTTTACTGACTTCATCCAGTGGTAATTTTAGTGCAGGTTCGGTTGATAATCAACGAAAATAGTTTTTATTTATTTCAGGCAGCATAAAACGGGATTCCGGATCTGAATCGCCCGCAGAGGTTTTTCCGGCGGGGAAGGGGCCTTATATTTCTTGACAGGAACGAGGCTGAATATCTATACTCAGACAGCAGGGATAGGGAAAGGAGATATCGCTTCTCCTGATATCGTCCTGTTTCTTTTCTCACCCGGCCGATACGGCGGGAGTTACGTTCAAGGAGGAACATTCATGGGAAAGCGCTTAAAAGCAACTATTCTTGCCTCGGCAGTGCTGGCGTGGGTTGTTTCGCTCCCGGCAGCTGCCGCGGAGATGTCCCTTGACGAGTTTCTGCTCTCCGTAAGGGAGAGCAACCCGGTGCTTCAGGCTTCCTTCAGGAGACTGGAGGCATTCAGTCATACGGTGCGGTCATCCGTGGCAGTTCAGCGCCCATCCTTGGGAGTCAGGGGAAACACCACCTGGCTCAGCGATACCTATTCCTCCCAGGCAGGCAGGAATACGGGGTCCAGGGGGAACTATTCCCTCTCGGCGGCAATCACCCACCGTTTTGATGTGAGCGGCGTCTACGGCGCCCAGGAACGGCAGCTCCTTCTCCAGTACAACGGCCTGGCCTCCGACCACCTCGCCCTGGTAAACAACACCCTTGCCGCTGCGGAAAGCCTCTACTGGCAGTCATTCATTGCCCGGCAGAATATTTTTCTGCAGAGGGGCATCCTGAACCAGCGGAAGGAAGACCTGAGAATTACCGAGGAAAAGTTCAGGCAGCAGCTTATCCCCCGCCTGGACGTTGTCCGGGCCCAGGCGAAGGTGGAGGAGGCGGAAAGTCTCGTGGTGGAGGCGGAATCGGCCTACAGGAACACCCTCGCCCAGATGGCGACTCTTGCAGGAGGCACAGATCTTGAACCGAAGGAGGAAAGCCTCCTTGTTCCCGCCCTTTCTGTCCAGGCAGGAATAGAAAAAGCCATGGACCGCAGGAACGACGTCCGCTCGGCCGAGACTGCCCTCGAGCGGGCAAGGGTGCTGAAAACCCTTGCCGCAAAGGGAATGGCTCCCACGGTGGAAGGATCGGTGGGGTACATGCTGCTCACCGACAATGACAATTCCTCACCGATAGAAAAGGAATTCCTTCTCTCCCTGAATGTCTCCATACCCGTCTATGACGGAGGGAAAACGAAGGAGGACGTGGCTGACAAGGCAAAGACCGTCGAAGCGACGGAGAGGACTCTGGAATCCCGGAAAAACCAGGTCCGGGAGGATGTGGTGAAAGCTCTTAACCAGTGGGAAAAGGCGGTGGCCGTGGAAAGCAGCAAGAGAAAGCAGGTCGCCCGGTCTGACGAGGAGCTCAATATCACTCAGCTTATGTACAAGGAAGGCATGGGAGCCCAGATCGACCTTCTGAACGCCCAGGTGGACAATCAGAAGGTCAAGACGGAACACCTCGCTGCAATCAAGGAAATGTATCTCGCCCTGGTAAGCCTGAAGCAGGCCATGAGCGAATACGAACCGGCCCCGGCCGAATAGCGCCTTTTTTTTACAATAAGGGCATTCTCCCGGGGACGGTGCTGCCGGAAAGCATCGTCCCCGGCTTTTTGAACCTGAAAATCTGCGGCCCTGCAGTCCGCGGAAACCATCGTGAACGGAACGGGAGGAAAGTCATGGAACAGGAACGGTTTTCTTTTCAGGCCGAGGCGAAGCAGCTCCTTGACCTTATGATCCATTCGGTGTATTCCAACAGGGATATTTTCCTTCGGGAGCTGATTTCGAATGCCTCGGACGCCCTCGACAAGCGCCGCCTCGAACTTCTTGCCCACCCGGAATATGCCGACAGCGAAGGGGGAGCGGGGCTCTCTGCTCCGTCGATCCGGATTGCCCGGGGAGAGGAAGGACGGACTCTCTTTGTCTCCGACAACGGTGTGGGGATGAACAGGGAGGAACTGACAAACTATATCGGGACCATCGCCAGGTCCGGAACCGGGGAATTCCTTGCGGCCATGAAGGCTGCCCGGGAGTCCGCAGGGGCCGAGAGCCTGATCGGCCGGTTCGGAGTGGGCTTTTACTCCGCCTTCATGGTGGCTGACCGGGTGGACGTGGTGACCCGCCGTCTCGGCGAAGGAAAAGGCTGGCGTTTCTCTTCCCCCGGAGACGGCACCTATACGCTGGAAGAGACTGAAAGGAACGAGCCCGGCACCACGGTGATCCTGCACCTTAAAACGCCGGACAAGGAGAAGGGCGAACGGGATTACACCGATGAGTGGACCCTTCGGGACATCGTGAGGAAGTACTCCGATTTTATCTCCTATCCCATCGTGATGGCCGTAGCGAAGGGGCGGGAGGGCGGCGAAACCGCGGAGGACGAGGTCCTCAATTCAGGAAAGGCCATCTGGCGCCGCCCGGAAAAAGACGTGACCGACGGCGAGTACGAGGAATTTTACAAGCACGTCGCCTCGGACTGGGAACCGCCCCTCGGCAGGGTGGTTTTCTCAGTGGAGGGAGGAACGGAATTCCGGGGGATTCTTTTTTTCCCGTCGAAAGCTCCCTTCGACCTTCACTATGCACCCCGGAACGAGGGCGTGAGCCTGTACATCCGCAACGTCTTCATCATGAACGACTGCCGGGATCTTGTCCCATCCTGGCTCCGTTTTCTGAGGGGCGTGGTGGACTCAGAGGACCTTCCGCTCAATATCTCCAGGGAAATTCTCCAGGAGGATCCCCTGGTAAGAATCATCAGGAAGAGCCTTGTCCGGCGGGTTCTTTCCGCACTGAAAAAAATGCTGGCCGACGACAGGGAAAAATACGTCCGCCTCTGGAAGGAATTCGGTCCGGTCATCAAGGAGGGGCTCGCTTCCTTCGACGGTGCCGAAAAAGAAAACAGGGAGGCCATCCTGGAAATCTGCCTCTTCCCGTCCTCTTCCTCAGGGGATGGTTTTGTTTCCCTTCATGAATACGTGGATGCCATGAAAGAGGGGCAGCAGGGGATTTACTACATCACGGGAAGGAAGCTCCAGGTTCTCAGAAATTCTCCGCTTCTTGAACGGTGCCGGGAGAAGGGGTATGACGTGCTCCTCCTCGCCGACCCTGTGGACGAGGTGATCGCTCCCGTCCTCCCGAAATTCGGAGACAAGGAATTCCGATCCATGGAACGGGAAGACGCCCTGCCTCCGGAGGAAGCAGGGAAAGACACCGTTCAGCCGGAAGGGCTTGCCTCGTTTTTGAGGGGGGTTCTCTCCGAAACGGTGAAAGATGTGAAAATCTCCTCCCGTCTCACGGAATCACCGGCGTGCCTTGTAACCGACGAAGACGGCTCCTCTTTCAATATGGAGCGCATACTCCGGTCCATGGGCAGGGAGGTCCCTCCCCTCAAGCGTATTCTCGAAATCAACCCGGAGCACCCGGTGATCTCGAAAATGGAGAGGATGCTTGCTTCCGGCGGAGCGGAAGAAAAAGTGAAGGAATATGCCTTCCTTCTCCATGACCAGTGCGTTCTCGCGGAGGGAGGACAGATCGCGGATCCCGCCCGTTTCGCCGGAAGGCTTTCCGTTCTTCTTTCCGAAAACATGGATGCCGCAGGAGGCAGCCCCT
This sequence comes from Aminivibrio pyruvatiphilus, assembly GCF_004366815.1. NCBI lineage: Bacteria > Thermotogati > Synergistota > Synergistia > Synergistales > Aminobacteriaceae > Aminivibrio > Aminivibrio pyruvatiphilus. Next base: position 25,485 of record NZ_SORI01000011.1, read on the forward strand.
CTCCGTCCGGTGAAGGGAAATGACAGCCACCGCCAGGGCACGCCTCAAGGCATTCATCGCGGTGGTGGCGTGGGGCGGTTCTCTGCCTTCCATAAAGGCCGCGGTCGCCGAGGTTTCCTTTACCACCCTGATCTGGCTCCGCTTCGGAACAGGGGTGGCGGCCCTGCTCCTGTTCCTTCTTCTCAGGGGAAGGATGCGGCTTCTTCCCCTGAGGGAAGCGGCTGTTTTCGCCGGCCTGGGATTTCTCGGGGTCTTTTTCCACAACGCTCTCCAGGCCTTTGCCCTGAAGACTGTCTCGGCGGGCATGTCGGGTCTCATCGTGGCGGCAAACCCCATCGCCATCGCCCTCCTGGGAGCCCTTATTCTCGGCGAAAGGCTCGACGGGAGAAAGAAAGGCGGGATCCTCCTCGCGGCCTTCGGGGTCCTGGTCATTCTCTCCAAAGGCGATCCCGGCGTGTTCCTGAGGAGAGGCTACAGCCCCGGGGAGCTGCTCATGGTGGTCAGCGTCTTTTCATGGGGCCTTTTTTCCGTCTTTTCCCGGAAGGCTCTCAGGAAAACCTCCCCGGAACTCGGGATGGCCTACGCCCTTTCTTTCGGATGGCTTTTCGCCACCCTTCCCTTTCTCTTTTCGGGGGGGGCTTCGGAGGTCCCGTCCATTTCCGCCGGAGCCTGGGCCAATATCCTGTTCCTCGGTGTATGCTGCTCCGCCCTGGCCTACCTTTTCTGGTACGATGCCCTCCGGGAGCTTCCCGCCTCCGAGGCCGGGGTTTTTCTCTACATTAACCCAGTGGTGGCCGTGCTCCTCTCGGCGGCCTTTCTCGGAGAGACCGTTACCCTTTCCATGATCGCGGGAGGTGTCCTGGTGTTCACGGGAGTCTGGTTCGTCAACACGAAAAAAAAACCGTCCCCTTCCGGGGAAAAATGAGTATTCAGGGAGTGTGGAATCAATGAAGATAACGGCATCCCCTCTTTCCGGCGCAAACGTACAGGGGAGCGGGGCAATTGCTCTGTATGTTTTTTCGGGAGAACCTCTCCCGGCAGGGATCCTTTCACCCGGGGACGTCCCGGCAGCGGCTGCCCTGCTCGATGACTCCTCGTTCAGGGCGAAAAAGGGAAAAATAGCGAAGGCTCTCCTTCCTGGTTCCGCCTTTTCGCCGCTTTACCTTGTCGGCCTCGGAGAAAGGAAGGTTTTCGGGGAGGACAGTCTCCGGTCCAGTACCGCGGAGCTTGTCCGGAGAGCGAAAGGAGACGGAGTTTTCCGTATTTTCGCCCATCTTCCGGTTTCTCCGGACCGGAACGCAAGCTGTGCCGTGGCGGAGGGTGCGGAGCTCGGAAGCTACTCCTTCGAAAAATACAAAACCCGGAAAGATGAAGACAGGCTTCCCGAACCGGGAGAATTCGTCCTGTACGGCGGCGACGGGGAAGGACTCTCCCTGGGGAAAATGCTCGCCTGTGCCCAGAACATGGCCCGGGATCTCGCAAACGAGCCGGGGAACAGGTCCAACCCCCTGACGCTGGCGGAGTATGCCCTTGCTGAAGCAGCAGATTTCGGCCTCGAAGCGGAAGTCTGGGACGAAAAGAAAATCCTCGAAGAGAGAATGGAAGGGCTCTATTCCGTGGGAATGGGGTCGTCCACACCTCCGAGGCTGGTCCGCCTCTCCTGGAAGCCCGACGGCATACCCTTGCGGAAAGTGGTCTTCGTAGGGAAGGGCATCACTTTTGACAGCGGCGGGCTGAACCTCAAGCCCGGCGACTTCATCCGCTCCATGAAGAGTGACAAGTCAGGGGCATGCAATGTTTTCGCCCTCCTCCGGGCGGCTGCGAAGATGAAGCTGCCCGTGGAGGTTCACGGAATCGTGGCCCTCGCCGAGAACATGCCCGGCGGCAAGGCGTTCCGTCCCGACGACATTCTCCGGATGAGGAACGGAAAAACAGTGGAAATCGACAACACTGATGCCGAAGGACGGCTCGTCCTTGCAGATGCCCTGAGCTACGCCTCGGAGCTCGGCCCCGATGTCATCATCGACATGGCAACCCTCACAGGGGCCTGCGCTGTGGCCCTGGGAACGTCCATAGCCGGACTTTTTACACCGGACGACACTCTCGCCGCAAGCCTTCTGGAAGCCGGAAAGGCCAGGGGAGAGCGGCTGTGGCGGCTTCCTGACGATGACGAAAGGATTGCGGAATCCATGAAATCTCCCGTGGCGGACCTGGTGAATTCCGGAAGCAGGTACGGCGGAGCCATCTTCGCTGCACGGTTTCTTCGGGAGTTCGTCGGTGAGGGGATTTCCTGGGCTCATCTGGATATTGCGGGGGTGGACTTCAACAAGGACGAGTATTCGGTCTACGGCAAAGGGGCAACCGGTTTTGCCGTCAGGACATGCCTTCAGTTTCTTTTGTCCGTGCGGTAGTATCAAGGGAGGGGAGGAGCCGGGGGGCTCCTCCCCTCCGCTTATTTTCCGACGCAGAACTGGCTGAAAATGTAGTCGAGCAGGGTGTCGTCTCCGGAAATGCCGAGAAGGCGCTCCATGGCGGACCGGGCCTCGGAGATGCAGGATCCTGCGATATCCTGGCCAAGCCCTGATTCCAGGGCTGCCGAGGCATCCCTGAGAAATCCGATGGCGGCACGGATCTCGTTCACCTGCCTGGCGGACGCATTCAGCCCTGAATCCAGCGCCCCGCCGCCCGCGATGGAGGAGACCACGGCATCCTTCAGGCTGTCCAGCCCGGTGCCTTTCTTTGCTGAAATGGAAAGCATGGGACTTTCGGGCAGAAGTTCGGAGATGGCTTCTTCGGTGGTCCTTCCCGTTTCGTCTCTTCCTGGAGGAAGGTCCGATTTGTTCACCGCCACCACGTGTACGAGATCCCGAAGCCGGTCCGCCATGTCGAAGTCGAAGGGGGCGGGCGGAGCGCTTCCGTCGGCCACCCAGATGCGCACGTCAGCATTTTTGAAGGCTTCCTCTGCCAGCGAGATCCCTATGGCTTCCACTTCGTCGGAGGGTATCCCCATCCCTGCCGTATCCACAAGGCGGAGAGGTATTCCCCTATAAGTGAGCACTTCCTCGATGAGGTCCCTGGTCGTGCCCGGAATCGCAGTGACGATTGCCCGCGACTCCCTGAGGAGGGCATTGAGAAGAGAAGATTTCCCCACGTTCGGCCTGCCCACGATGGCCACCCTGATCCCTTCACGGAGAAGGAACCCCGTGGCGCACCGGTCCAGCAGGTCCTCCAGGCTCTGGCGGATTGCCTGGAGGGAATGGCTCGTATCCTCGTCGCTTCCGTAGGGAAGGTCTTCCTCCGGAAAGTCGAGAGAAACTTCCATTTTTCCCGAGAGAGCCAGAAGCTCGTCATAGATGTCTCTGGCGAAGGAAGCGAGCTCTCCCTTCAGTGTCCTGGCGGCAGCCCGGAGGGCCTCGTCGCTCCGGGAACGGATGATCCCCAGGACAGCCTCCGCCTGGGTCAGGTCGATCCTGCCGGACAGGAACGCCCGCTTCGTGAACTCTCCCGGTTCCGCGAGCCGGGCTCCCCGGCAGAGAAGGAGCTCCAGGCATTTTTGTGCCACCAGGGTGCCGCCGTGGGTGTGGATTTCCACCACTTCCTCCCCGGTATAGCTTTTCGGGGGAGCGAACCATACAGCGAGCACCTGGTCGATGGCGTCTCCCTTTTCGTCAAGAAGATAACCGTTCCGGAGGTATCTGGAGGGAGTCCCTGAAAGGGGAACGGCAAGAGAAAGCTGCCTGTCGGCAAGTCTCCTCGCTTCCGCTCCGGAAAGGCGGACAATGGCTATGCCTGCTTCTCCCCACGCTGTGGCAATAGCCGCTATGGTATCCTGTGTGCCGCTGTGCGGACTCGTGGAATCCATCGTTCTCTCCTCCTCCGGTCTTCCTGCTTCATCCAGCTCTCTTTCGTATCTTACATCAAATTGTCCCCGGGCGCAGAAAAAACTCCCTCCCCGAAAGGGAGGGAGCAGAGGCGGCAGAACAATGGATTGTCAGTGCACTGCGGGGATAGCCAGTTCGGTGACTGCCTCGGCGAGGCGTTTCACGCCCTCCTCGATGATTTCCGGGGAAGGGAAAGTGTAGCACAGCCGGGCATTGTGGATGCCCGCCCCGGCAGTGGGGCAGAAGGGATCGCCGGGAACGAAGGCCACTTTCTTGTCGATGGCCTTTTTGAAAAGGTCGTTGGTGTTCACGGTGGGGAACTTCAGCCAGTAGAAAAAGCCCCCTTCCGGCTTGACCCACGTCACGCCGAGAGGAGTGAGGTGTTTTTCGAAGCTCTTCTCCATGGCGTCACGCTTCACCCTGTAGTTGTCGATGATCACGGGGAGGTGACGGTCGAGGTGGCCGTTCACGCAGTACTCCGCCACCAGGGCCTGGGTGATGGTGCTGGAGCAGAGGTCCGTCCCCTGCTTGAACACGGTGAGATTCCTGATGATCTCCTTCGGTCCCGTAACCCACCCCACGCGGGTTCCGGGGGAGAGGATCTTCGAGAAGGAACCGGCGTAGATTACGCCCCCCTGGTCGTGGAATGAGAAGATGGACGGCAGATGGTCACCCTCGTACCGGACATAGCCGTAGGGGTCGTCTTCGAAAATGGGGATGTTGTATTGTTTGGAGATCTCCACCAGCTTTTTCCGACGTTCCACGGACATGGTAGATCCTCCGGGATTGTGGAAGTTGACGATGGTGTAGATGAACTTGATCTTCTTTCCCTCGGACCTTGCCTTCTCGATGATGCCGGGGAGAAGGTCCACCTGCATGCCGTTCCGGTCCGTGGGGACGCCGAGAAAGCTGCCGCCGTGGTTGAAGAAAACAGTGAGGGCTGCAAGGTAGGAAGGATCCTCGGTAATGACATAATCCCCCTTGTCGATCATGGACCATGCGAAAAGGTCGAGGGCCTGCTGGGAACCGGTGGTGATGAGCATTTCTTCCGGTCCGGCCTTCCTCCCCAGACGGGGTGCGGTCCAGGCTGCAAGAAAATCCTTGAGAGGAGGGTAGCCCTCCGTAGTGCCGTACTGGAGAAGTTCTTTGCCCTGGTCTTTGAGGATGTGTGCTCCCTCGTAGAACTGGTCTACCGGAAACACTTCCGGGGCAGGCATGCCTCCCGCGAAGGAGATCATGCCGGGCTGCTTGATCACTGCCAGCATCTCCCGGATTGGTGACGGCCGGTTGTTCTTCGCTACGGAGCTGAAGTTGTCCTGCCAAATCCCGCTCATTTCTTCGCCTCCCTTGATTTGTTCGCGTTTTCACCAATTATTCGGATTTTACGCCATAGAAGCAAAAAAATCGACAATACAAGTATATTATAGCACGAAGGTGGGGAACGGCGTAAAGCCGTTCCCCACCATAGGAACAGGGACCTGACGCTGTACGTGCCTAGGGCCGGCTTTCCCTTTCTGCCCTGGAATACCGGATTTCCGCAAGAGGGACCCCGGACGGGGAAAGGGCGTCCGTTTTCAGACGGATTACAAAGTCGCAGGGGCCGTCGTCTTCCGGTTCGACCCGGACCATGTAGTCGCCCCATTCTCCTTTCAGTGTGATATTCCCCTCCGCCAGCACATAACCTTCTTCATCCGGAGGGAGAACCTCCACCGACCATGTGCACGGAATCTCCCCGCTTGCTGCAGCCTTCCAGAAGAAAAGCAGTGTACCATCCTCCCCGTCCTCTTCCAGGTACCGGTCCAGTATTTTCGTTTCGATCCCCCGGACGTCGACGTTCACTGAAAACCCGCCGCACCGGAATGGATAGGACCCGGTCGCTATGGCACGGGGAAGGACCAGTTCGAGAATTGCGGTCCCGTCCGCGCCCGGAATCACTTCCTTCACTCCCTCCGTGCCGGCTGTTCCGCCGGGGATCAGGGGGGAGGAAACGGAAAGGGGGTCTCCCCCTTTCCCGGAAATACGGATCCGGACAGTTTCCCCCGCCTCGTACTGCTGTTTTTCCGGAAGAAGGAGGACCTTCCCTGACCTGTCCTGCACCTGGAGGGCATTGAGCAGGATGGATCTTCCCGAGGCATGGTAGAGGCCGTAGAGTATTTTGTTCCCCCTGAAAGAAACCGGTATGTCCGGGAACAGAGCCTTTCCCTTCCCCCCCGTGAGCTTCACCGGTTCAAGGCGGGTTTCGTCGTTGAAGGAGACCCTGACCTGGTATTCTCCTTCGTTTGTATTGGAAGTCACATCCACTTCAAGGGCCAGGACTTCACCTTCCTCGTAGGCTTCCCTGTCTGTCCGTGCTGATACGGAGAATTTCGGAGCCTCGATGGAGAGTACTCCCCGTTTCGAATGGTCACCCGCTTTCACAAGGGCGTACACCCGGGAGTTGACGCTGTCTTCCGGCACAAGAACTTCGAAAGGAACTTCCGCCCGTTCGCCCGGTCCAAGGACTGTTTCCCTGACGATTCTTCCCATATCCGGAATCTCGAGGGAACAGAAGGTCCTCCCGCCTTCATCCCCCCTGTTTTCAAGAACAGCCCGGAGGATTTTTCTTTCTCCCGGCCTCAGTATCTCTTCAGAGGGGACGCTGAGAATGACGGGTGCAAAGGGGGCATGGGGCCGGAGCTCCGACAGGGGAGAAAGCATCAGCCCTGCCTTTTCAGTTTCTCCTCCTTCCACGGCCGTTCGCGAGCTGCCCTTTCCGTACCCTTTCGCTTCCGCTGAAACGGTATGGATTCCTGAGGGCGCGTTCCTGAAAAGAACCTGCCCCGAACTGTTGACATTTCCCCGGAATATCGTTCCCGCACAGGACAGGGCTACGGCCGCGCCCGGAAGGGGTTTTCCGGCAGAATCGGCCACCGATACGAGGAGATTTCCTCTCCCAGGCGGGACAATGCGCTCCAGGGGGATGGCCAGTTCGACGTCCCTGCGGCCCGAGGTGAAAAAGCCGGGGGCGTCAGTCTCCTTATACCCCGGAGAAGAGGCCCGGAACCATTGGTGTTTGAAGTGAGTCCGGGATGAATGGAGGCCCCTGCCCTCGGGAGCCCTGAGAGGAGGTTCACCCTGGGGCTGGAAGGTGATGTTGGTCACTGTTTCCCCTGAAGCCAGGTCGACTCCTTTCAGGTTCATCTGCCCGAGGGGGTCCGTCGGATGGAGATAGACGGTGTGCGTGGTCGAGCGGCCCGGGAAGGCCGTAGGATAGAACCCTGCTTCGAAGTAGCCGTCCGCCCTGATCACCGTGTTCCTGTTCCCCGGCAGGGCTTCCGTGGAGGCCATGCCGTTCTCGTACCGGGCCCACCCGTTTTCGAGGAGGTATGCCGAAAAGACCGGCAGGGGGGTTCCCGTGAGAACGTCCGCCACGGTGAAATCCACCCGCCCCAGCGAAGGGGCGAGGAAAATGGTTCGATCTGCGGTTTTCCCCGGGAATACGGTGGGGTAGAAGGACCCGGTTTCGTAGTATCCGGGTGCTTTGATGACGGTATTCCTGTTCCCCGGCTGGGCCTCCATGGAGCTCTTCCCGTTCCGGTACTGGGCCCATCCTCCGTCAAGCAGGTAGGCGGAAAAAACGGGAAGAGGCTTTCCGGTCTGTCCGTCTTTCACGGAAAAGGCGAGTTTCCCCGTGGATGGGGTGAGAAATACCGTGCGTTGTATGGTCCTTCCCGGAAAAACGGTAGGATAGAAAGAACCGGTTTCGTTGTATCCCGGAGCATTGATGACGGTATTTCTGTTCCCGGGCTGGGCTTCCGTGGAGGCCGTGCCGTTTTCGTACCGGGCCCACCCGTTGTCGAGAAGATAGGCGGAAAACTGCGGTATAGGTTTCCCGGTGATCATGTCGAGAACCGAGAAATTGATACGCCCCGACGAGGGACTGAGGAAAATGGTCCTCGTGACGGATCTTCCCGGAAAAACGGTGGGGTAGAAGGACCCGGTTTCATAGTATCCCGGTGCCTTGATGACCGTGTTCCTGTTCCCCGGCTGGGCCTCCGTTTCGCCGGAGCCGTTTTCGTACTGGGCCCATCCGTTGTCCAGAAGATACGCCGAGAACCTCTGTATTGGTTCCCCGGAGAGGGCGTCAATGACGCGGAACTGTATCTTTCCCGTGGAAGGGTGAAGCTGGATCGTTTTTTTCACCGTTTTCCCCGGGAAGACGGTCGGATAAAAAGAACCGGTTTCGTAGTATCCGTCCGATTTGATGACGGTATTCCTGTTCCCCGGTCTGGATTCTGTGGCGGCGGACCCTTTTTCAAACCCTGCCCATCCGTTGTCGAGGAGATAGGCGGCGAATTTTTCCAGGGGCTCTCCCGTAAGGGCATCCACGGCGCTGAACAGCATCCTGCCGGGAGTATCGGGATAGGGGGCTTCCGAAGAGAAGAGGAAAAACTCCTCCTCCTCCGGAGGGAGTATTCCCCTGGAGAAATACGTCTGGGTCTTGAGTTCGTGGAACCCTGCGGAAGTCAGGGTAAGTTCAAGGGGACCCGGCTCCGGAGACAGGGAAAATGTTCCGTTCTCCAGGCTTTCCGTCGTGGCGGTGGTGTCTTTTTGTTTCAGGGTTATGGAAACGCGGGAAAGAGGTTCTCCGGCAGTGTTTTTCACCACTCCCCGGAAGGGGTACGGGCTTTTTTTCGGGAACAGGAAGACTTCGTCAGCAGGAGTGTCTTTCCTGCCATTCCCCGGAACGAAAAACCCTGTGGTGAGAGAATCGTATCCGTCCAGCTCGAACCTGAATGAGAGCGCTCCCCTGGGCACTGAAGCCTCGAGGATCCCTTCATTCCCCGTGACGCCCAGATCGTGTCCCGTCTCCCTCTCGAGCCGGAAAATTCTCACTCCTCCAAGGGGCTTTTCCGTAATGCCGTCCCTGAGGAGAAAGGCTGCTTTCGCTGAATCGAAGTCGAGATAAAACACCCTTTCCGCCTCATCCAGGTAGCTGTTGAACAGTTCCGTCTCCAGGGACGCATATCCTTCCCGGGTAAACCTGAGAGCGACTCTTCCATCTGGAATCGCAAGGGTGACACGGCCGCTGTCGTCCGTGACTCCCTGCTGGAAGCCGCTGGGAGCGGTCACTTCAACGGATGCTCCTGTAACCGGACTGCCGGTCATCCTGTCGAGGACGGCCAGTCGTGCGCTTCCCGTTTTTTTTGTGTATCCCGGGAAAGATACAGTTTCACCTCGGGCACCTCCGCCTCGGGGTGGACCGACGAGTACCATTCCGTTGAAAGGATGCTGTATCCTTCCGTCTCGGCGGAAATGACCCACCGTCCGTCCTCGAGGCTGAAGATGCATCCTCCGTCGTCGTCCGTCTTCTTTGTTTCGGATGCCGGCTGTCCGGGACGTCCCGCAGAGACGGCCACCCCCGCCAGGGGAGCTTCGCTGACGAGATCGACACAGATGATCTTCATAGAGCCTTTTTTCGGGGTCAGGTAGAGAAGGGTTTCCCTTGTCCTTTCTCCGGCGAGGATTTCCGTTTCAAGAGGCCTGTACCCGTCGGCGGATATCCTCAGCGCTCTCCTCCCGGGAGCGGTCAGGGCGGCGGGTCCGCCGTTGACGGAGAAGGAAATGTCCCGATTCCAGCCGTCATCCTTTGAAAGATCGCTGGTCCTGAGAATTGCGGTGACGCTCCCCACCTCCTTTTCCGATATGGCGTCCAGGATCCTGAGCCGTATTTTCCCCAGGGGGGGATAGAGGTCCAGGCGCTGCTCCCATCCCTCGGTTATCCTGAAGGGAAATTCCGATGAACTCCAGCTCTGTCCTTCCACAAAACACCGTGCCAGGTAATCGCCGGGAAGCAGCGCCAGGGAATAGCGGGCCGAGGCATCGCTTTGTACCGTGTACTTTTCATTTCCCTTGATGATATCGATCAGGCATCCGGGTACGGGCTCGCCGGTTACCCTGTCGAAAACCCGTCCCTAGACCATTCCTGTTCCCTCTCCCTTGCCGAGGGGAAGGAGGGCTATGGGGAATTCGGCCCTGTCCTCCGGACCGATAACGGCCTCTGCCGTGAAGATGTTGAAACCTTCCGCAGAAGCCTCGATGCTGTACCGTCCGTCAGGGAGAGCAATCTCAAAAACGCCGTTTCCGTCGGTTTTTCCCCTGAAGGAGGAGCCCCCGAGATGAAATTCGACCTCGCTCCCGGAGAGCGGAGAGCCTGTGATGCGGTCGGCGACCTTTCCCTTGATGGGGTAGGGCCTGCCGGTGTAGGTGAATGGTGCGCTTCCTACACCGACGATGGTCCCCCTGAGAACGAGAAACGCCTGGAGAGAGCATTCTCCCGAGAACGTGTTTTCCGGAAGGAGAATCTCGAAGGGAACGGCTGCACCTTCCTCCGATACTTCAAAACCGATTTCCTTGTCCAGGGGAGTTCTTCCTGCAGAATCAGCGGCCTTGATCCTCAAAGTGCCTGTTCCTTTCGCCCTGAAGGGATTTTTGAAGGAAACCTCGCCCTTCAGCGCGCTTCCCTCCGGGAAGGTTTGACCTGAAAGGAGGACGGAAATTTCAGCGGACGGGCTCTTCGTATAGAATCCTTTCGATACTGTGCTCATTTTCTCGCCTGTCCGGCCGTCAAAGACATCGACCCACAGCCTGTCGATTCCGTCGGTATTCACGATAGGTATGGAGAGGTTTATTGTCTCCCGCGACCCCGGTTTCAGGGCCAGGGTGTTCGATCCGGCGTATTTTTCTTTCTCCGTTCCCGGCGCGCTTCCGTAGTTGTGGGGGAACCTCCAGTCGACCCGAACCGTCTTTTCAGCTGCCCCCCGGTTCCAGAGGAGAATGGAGAACCGTCCTTCCGCTCCCCTGATATAGTTCTCCAGGTCGCTGGCCACCGATGCGCTCACGCCGTCCCTTTGCCCGTCTTCAGCACCAGAAAGGCCTCCAGGGAGGATGCTCAGTCCGAAGCGTGTTCTTGGGAAAACCACTCCTGTTTTCTTTCCCGATCCGTCGGCGAAAACGCCGCCGAGCCGATAAAAGCCGGGGAGCCCCGGGAGGGGAAGTTCAAGTTCGTCACTCGAAACCGTTTGGGAAGGGACTTCTATCTCGGCACCGTCCGGGCCGAGAAGAAGGGGCGCAAAGGAAACCCCGCGCTCGCCTGTTTCGGGTCCCGGCAGGGGAACGCGGACGGTTTTGCCCGCATGGGGGAGGACGGGGGCGTTGTCAAGAAGGAAGGAGATCAGATCCCTGAAGAAGAGCCTTTCATGAACGGTCCCCTGGTGGTTGCCGGCCGCCCAGTCCAGGTACAGGGTCGAAAGTACGACCCGTCCTTTGCCCCAGGGGAAGGAGATCATGCAGGGCTGGTCGTTTTTAGTTCTCGAAAGCCAGATTTCGCTTTCGGCGGGGTAGTCGAGGAAATATCCGTCCACGTTGAAATCCGGCGTATGGGTCGTCATGGAGCAGAAGGCCCCGTTCGAAGCGGTGATCCGGGCGGAGGCGTACTGGCAGCTCTGGTCTTCCGCGAATCCGTAGGCGGTCACCTTTCCGGGCAGAACGGCATATTCTTTCCCGAGCTGCTGGGAGAAAGCGAGGAGGGTTCCTCCAGAGGAGACGAATTTCTCCACCGCGTTCCGGAAGGTCTCCGAGAGGCTCCAGTCGGACAGGGATCCGCTCGGGAGAATGAGCAGCCTGAATTTCGCAAGGGACTCGCCGGCGTCAACAGGCTGCAGGAGTGTCGCGGGTTCCGTTCCGCCGAGGAGGGCCGCCGCTCCCCTTGCGTACCCCGAGGAAAGGATCGCTACGTCTGGTGTCTCCGCGACTGTCTTCAGGAGATCCCTGTAGATTTCTTCCGCGGCAGCTCCCTGCTCTTCGGAGAAAGGAGCCTCGAAGGTCACCCGCTCACCGGATTTCGAGCCCTGTAGAAAGGCCCCCAGTGTTTCCGGGCCCAACGGTTCGGAAAAGGCGCCCCTGTTCCGGGAAGAAAGGAAATCCATGACGAAGGCGTTTCCCTTTTCCGCCGCCCGGAGGTAGAGGCCCAGCTCCTGGGGAGGAAGGGCGAGCATGGCTTCTCCGATGTTGTCGTTGTCGTCTGGATTGTCCGCCCCGGGAGAACCGAAGGTAATGCCGAGTTCCTTCGCTCTCCTGTCCTTGTACTCCTTCATCCATTTCCACAGGTCTTTCCCCGCGGGAGTCTTCATGATCTTTTCAAGGGCTTCCCTGTCGTCGAGGATGGGCTTGAAGATCCTGTAGTATTTCCAGCGGTTTTTCTCCCATATAGGGGGGAGAGGACCCCCGATGACATGGGTCATGAGGTCGGAGAGAGGTTTGTAGGCCGTATCGAGCCGCTGCTTCATGTCCAGCGCCCGCTGGGCGGCTTTCCGGGCGTCAAGGAGGTCGCCGACCAGTCCGTATCCTTCCGAGATCGCCTCGGCGCCGGAGATGAGCGGCCCCACAGTCACGGATTTCCCGAACTCCCAGGCAGCGTAGGCACCCGCCCAGACAGCGGGAGGCAGGAGCCATTCCTTCCCCTCCCGCAGGTCCTTGAGGTACTGTTCCCGGGTGGAGAGCCCGATCTGCTCTCCCATCTGGATCAGCCCGGGAATGCCGAAAAAGGTCGCCACCCCGTACCCTATGCCTTTCCCGACAGTGAGCAAGCCGAAATTCTCCGGATCCTCCCGTGCGGCCTTGTCAAGATAGTCGGAATACGCCTTGAGGGATTCGTATCCCTGGTAGACCAAAAGTATGCCCGTTCCGACCTTCACCAGCTTCGACGGAGGAGGGGGCGTTGGAGTCGCCGGTTTTTGGGGAAGTTGAGGCTTGATCACCTTCGGTACTGTTCTCTTTGTCCCCGGCGCCGTTTTGTCCGCAAACTGACTCCTGGTCATGGTTTTGCCCGTTTTCAGGTCCGTTACCGTGCCGTCAGGATTTAGCCGCACCTGCTGTTTCGTGATCTTTCCCCCGATTTCCGGGGCCTTTTCCGCAATGTTTCTCAGGGTCTCACCGTTGCTTTTCGAGATTGTATGGAGCTCGTCCGTCAGTTTTCTCCAGGTCTTCTGGTCGGCTTTGGACATGGGGGGCTTTTTGTTCAGTATTTCCGTGAGTTCCTTCACTTTTCCGTCCGTGATCTTCTGGCTCTGCCTCTGGGCCTTCTGGTAGGACTTCGACAGGGAATCCTGGGCTTTATCGAGCCACTGCCGGATCTTTTTGTTTTTCACCTCCGGGGGATCGTTGGGGCTTGTTATACCCGCTTCCTCCCAGCTTCTTCCCTTCCGCAGGTTCTCCGCCTGCCTGGCGAATTCGGCCGCTTCACCCTTTTTCGGAGTCGTGCCCGTCCATTCCATGGCCTTCTTTACGCTTTTGCCGATGGTTTTGGAATCGATCTCCCCGGCAGCGGGATTCTTTCCGATCCCTGCCTCCATCGCTTTTTTCACGTTGTCGAGGACCGCACCGGCGGGGTCTTTCGCGCCCACCTTGCCGCCTGAGGTCTCGAAGAGCCCGCCAGCGGTGGAAAAGGTATCTTCAGCACCTGCCCGGGACGTCACCCAGTTCCGCCATTCCGGGCTTCCGGTCCTCAGGTTCGGGGGGGTCTCCCAGATCACGAGCTTCTTTGCGGGATCCACGTACCGTCCGGGAACGTTCGGGTCAGGACGGATGGAATAGCCCTTCGAGTTGAGCTGGTCCGCAAGCTTTTTCGCGCTCCCGGGCTTCATCTCCGTCAGGTCGATGTCGCTTGAAGGAGTTTTGGGAGCGCTCCCGGAGTTGAGAAACTCCTTTTCCATCCCGGAGGACTTGATTGCGTCCTTGATCTCGGTGAACCGGCCGTCACGGTTTTTGTAGGTTGTCCGAACGCCGTCGGACGCCTTCTGGAAATCATTCAGCCATTTTTTCCGTGCGGAGCTGAAGCTCCCTTCATCGGAAAACTGTCCCCTTTGGGGTTCGGAGGCCGCAAAATTATCCCGTACTTTGCCCAGTTCGCTCAGCATCTCCTCCTCGAGGGATGCTCCGAGTGCCTGTCCGCCGAAGGAGAAGAGATGAAGGGCGAGGAGGGTGAACAGGAAAAAGAGAGAGAAAAATTTCCCGTAATGCCTCGTTTCCGCTGTCTTCAATTCCTTCACTTCCCTTCGGTCCATTCAGCAAGAACTGAACGCACATAGACAGCCTTTTCCGTGTCCTGGGAAAAGGCTTCCGCTGCCAGCCTCATCGTTTCCCCTGCTTCCGGCAGCTCTTCCATCCCGTGGAGGATTACCCCAAGGCAGAAAAGGGCGGTGCCGTTGGGCTCCACGGATGAAAGGTACTTTCGAAAGAACTGCTCTCCCCGGGGAAGGCCGTTTTCAAGAAAATAGGCGGCACCGAGGAGGGATGCCGTCCGGAAGTCGAGCAGAGCCGGCTTTTCGGAAACCGCCCTTTCCAGGTTATCTATCGCCAGTGCGAAGGACCTGTTTTGGTGCTGCAGAATACCGAGGAGAAGCCGTGCTTCGGAGTACGAGGGGTCAAGTTCCAGCGTTCCTGAAGCCGCCTCTTCCGCAAGCTCCAGGGTGAAGGGGTTCGGGCCGAAGGCCGCGTAGACCTGGGCGACGAGGAAAAGAAAATCCGGTTCATCAGGGGCGAGTTCCGCCGCTGAAAGGGCATTGGCCAGGGCAAGGTACAGAGGGTTATCCAGGCCTTTTTCTGAAGGAGTCTTTCTTTCGCCGGACTTCAGGGAATCCAGTATGGATGAGGCTTTACGTGCCCTCAGTATGGCGAGGGTGAGTACGTTCGGCTCATCAGGGTTTTCCATGGCCGCCGCAAGGGCCTTTTCTTCCCCGGGACTGAGCGGGTATGCCAGGTCGAGGCTGTCAAATTCTTCCTGCTCCGGTTCCGTCCCGAACACGTCCCCGGCGGAAGCGAAGATGTCGCTGTCCCGTCCGCTGAAGAAATCAGGCCTGTCGTCCTCGGGTATTTCTTCCTCGAGAATGAATTCCTCTTCCACGGTCACCGTTTCATCTGCCGCTGACGCCTCCTGAAGCGGCATCGAAAAAAGCAGCAGCGCCGCAAGAACAGACACAGTCAACTGCATTGCGATCATCTCGCTTTCACCCGGAAACGGGCACACTGAAAACGTCAGAAAAAAGAGAACAGGCGGAAAGATGCTTCATATTATACAACAGAAGCGGGAGCCTCCTCAGGCTCCCGCTTCTGTAAACAGTGTCCCTTGTGCGGGGTTATTCCGTCATTTCCGGGGTTCAATAGCCGATGCGTTGTTTCTCAGGCGAAGAAGGCGCCTGTCCGTTGGAGGATGGGAATTGAAACCGTTCGGGGAGGTCTTGAATCCGGCGGCCTTCATTTTCTCCATTGCCCGGACGAGCCCCCACGGACTGTACCCGGCGGCGGAAGCCGTCCTGATGCCGTAATCGTCCGCGGCCACTTCCTGTTCCCTGCTGAAGCCCGATTCGGCCAGGGCCATGCCCACCCCTCCGGCAATCTCCCGGGCCGCGTTTCCTTCAAGTGCATGGAAAAGGAGCCCCCAGAGCAGGCTGCGCCCGACGGAGCTGTTGTAATGTCCCAGCTGGATATGCCCCGCTTCGTGGGCGAGAATACCCGCGATCTCGTCTTCGTGGTCGAGTATGGCCATCAGCCCGGTGGTGACATGGACCGAGTGATTCCCGGGCGAAAACTTCACCCAGGCGTTGGGTTCTTTTTTGTTCTCGAAATTGACCGGCTTATGCTCGATTCCAGCCGCTGCGGAAATGTTCTTCCAGGCACGGTTAACCGCGGCCTGGTCAATGGCTGCTTCCAGTGTTCCCGTGAAAAGAAGGGCCAGGAGAGAAACGGCGGGAAGGAGTCTCCATGCTTTTTTCACATCGTTCTCCTCCTTTCTTCGGGGAAAAGTTCCCGGGATTGTCTTTCAAACTTCGTTCCTTTTTGAAATTCTTGCCTATTTTTTCCCTGCAGGAAAGGGGAGAATTACGTATAATATCCTATTATGACTGATGACGGCAAAATGATGCTTCAGTGCTCTCTCTGCGGTGCAGCGGTCCGGGAAGACAGCCTGCTGTGGCGGTGCGGCTGCGGGGCTCCTTTCAAGGCGGACTTCGGCGGCATTCCCCCCATGAACAGAAAACGGATACGTTCCGGTGAACAGGGGATGTGGCGTTATGGGGCCTCCCTTCCCCTGGAAAGACCGGAGGAGAAGGTGTCCTTCGGTGAGGGATGGACCCCCCTTGTCCGGGAAGAGTGGAACGGCATGAAACTCTTCCTGAAGCTCGACTTTGCCTGTCCTACAGGCTCCTACAAGGACCGGGGGATGGCCTACCTGGTGAGCAGACTGAGGGACCAGGGAATCCATGAGGTTATAGAGGATTCTTCCGGAAACGCGGGAGCCTCCATGGCGGCCTACTGCGCCCGGGCCGGCATACGGTGCCGTGTTTTCGTGCCCTCCTACACCTCAGAGGGAAAGTGTGTCCAGGTTGCCTCCTACGGGGCGGAACTTGAAAGGGTACCCGGAACCAGGGAGGATACGACCAGGGCAGCCGAGAAGGCCGCGGAGACCGCATTTTACGCAAGCCACAACTGGAGTCCCTGGTTCGCCCACGGGATCAAGACCTTTGCTTTTGAACTGTGGGAACAGCTGGGATTCACCGCCCCGGATGCGGTCCTTCTTCCTGCCGGCCAGGGGAGCCTCGTTCTCGGCTGTGCCCTTGCCTTCGAAGAACTGCTCTCAAGCGGGGAAATAGAAACCCTTCCGAAGATATTCGCCCTTCAGCCGAAGAACTGCGCCCCCCTGGAAGAAGCGTTCAGGGAAGGAAAACCCATTCCCGGAAAAGTGCGGAAAACGGAAACCATCGCAGAAGGTATCAGCTCCGCGGAACCTGTTCGGGGGAGAGAAGTCCTCGAAGCGGTGAGAAAAAGCGGAGGCGCCGTCCTTTCCTTTTCCGACAGGGAAATCTGGGACGGTTTTGTCAAGCTCGCCCGAAGAGGTTACTTTGTCGAACCCACGAGCGCCATCGTTGCGGCGGCGGCGGAACGGCTTTCCCGTGACGGCGGGGTGGGAAGGAGAGATACGGTGGCGGCGGTTCTTACCGGGTCAGGGCTCAAGGGGAGCGGAAAGATTCTCTCCCTTTTTGCCTCCCCGCCGGAGGACTGAATGAAAAGACGGCATTCCCCTTTGCCGGGAAGGGATCTGCCATGGGCAGGGTGAGCGTGAACAACCTGCGGGAGGGGATGGTCCTCGAAGAAGACCTGTCCGCTCCCAACGGCAGGTTCATCCTGGGCAGGGGCGCCGCTCTGAAAGAAAATCATATCCGGATGTTCAAGATCTGGGGCGTAACCGGTGCATCCGTGGAAGGGGCCGAGGACGGTGAGATAGTGCTCGGGGAGAATCTCCGGGAAGAGGCTCTCCGGTCGGCCGCCGCCTACGTGGATTCCTATTTTCCGCCTCCGGAAGGTGAAACGGCTGCGCCGGCGGGGATCCGGTCCTTCTGCACCAGGAAATTTGCCGGAGAAATCTCTTCCGGCAAAACCCCGGACCCCCTTCCTGCCATGAAACAGCTCCCGCGCCCGCCGGAAGGGCACTTCGGCCGTACCTTCTCCGCCTACGGCCTCGCAAAGAACGAGGTGAGGCTCGTTTCGTTCCCGGACATCTACTTCAAGATACAGGAAGTCATCAATTCTCCGATAAGCTCCGCCACCTCCATCGCGAAAGTGGTGGGCAAGGACCCCAGCCTTACCGCCCGTCTCCTCCGGCTGGTGAACAGTTCTTTTTACGGCTTTCCGAACCCGATACTGTCCATTCCCAGGGCCATCGCCATCATTGGGTCGAACGAGCTGACGGCCCTCGCCCTTGCCGTGTCCACCATGACGGTGTTTCGCCATGTTCCGCCCGCGTACGTGGACATGAAATCCCTCTGGAAGCACTCCATCGCGTGCGGCGTGTTTTCCCGCCTTCTGGCCTATTCGAAGAGAATACGGAACGAGGAGCGGTTCTTCCTCGCCGGACTTCTGCACGACCTCGGGAGGATCATTCTCTACACCAAGACACCGGCAGAGATGACCTATGCCCTCGAACTTTCCTTCTTTGAGCGGATTCCCCTCTGGCGGGCGGAAAAGAGGGTTTTCGGTTTTGACCACGCCGCCGTGGGAAAGGTTCTTCTCGAAGAATGGAACATCCCCGAAAGCATACGGAAGCTCTGCGACTTCCACCACTCGCCCCTGGAAGAAGACGCCCCCGAAGAGTCCGCCTTTGTTCATGCCGCGGATTACATTGCCAACGGGCTCCGCACAGGAACAAGCGGTTCGGCCTATCTTTCCGCCCCGGCTCCGGAGATCTGGGACTATCTCGGTCTGGACGAAGGAGATCTGGAATCGGTCCTCGTTCAGGGAGAGCGGCAGATCCGGGAAATCATGCATATTTTCCTCGTGGCCTGAGGCGGGAATGATGAGCGGAGATCCCATGGAAAAAATGAAAGAAAGACTTGCGATTCTCTCCAGGGAACGGGAGGCGGCAAAACGCCTTCTCGAATCCGCCGTGGATTCCCTCGGCTTTTCCGTGGTGGTGGACGAGGAGTTTTCCTATCCCGCCCTGTTCGAGGAATGCGCCCGGAAAGTGCGCACCTTCATCGCCTTCGAATCTCTTGCCTTCATCGTCTTCGCCCATGACGGCCTCAATATGTCCCTGGAGTTCTGCGACCCTTCCTCCGGCAGGCCCTTTTTCGAGAAGGAGATGCTCCCCCTCGTTGAAGACAGAACCTTTGCCTGGGCAGTGGACAGGAACAGGCCGGTCATCGTTACTGCCACCGACGGCAGGGGGCAGATTCTCCTTCATTCCATGACCACCCAGAACAGGACCATGGGGATGTTCATGGGGTACCTCGGAGAAGACGAGGCGGATATTCTCGACCTGTCCTTCGCTTTCCTCACCGTTGTCCTCAGCGCGGCAGCCGGACTGCTCCAGAATGCAGAACTCTACACCGTGATCCGGGGCCTGAACAGCGAGCTCAGCAGAAAAATCGAACGGCTCGAGGAATCGGAGCGAAGCCTCGCGGAGGCCATGCGGGCCAGGGACATCTTCCTCGCCAACGTAAGTCATGAAATTCGAACCCCTCTGAATGGAATTCTCGGCATGGCCACACTGCTCGAGGACACGTCGCTCGACTCCCGTCAGGCCGACATGGTCCGGATCCTCAGGGATGAATCTTCTTCTCTTCTGCGGCTCATCAACGATCTTCTCGACTTTTCCAGGATAGAAGCCGGGAAGCTTTCCTTCGAGGATGCTTCTTTCGATTTTCCTGAATTCTGGAACAGCATCCGGGACAGTTTTTTTCCGAGAGCGCGGCAGAAAAATCTCCGGTTCCGGATGGAACTCAGGGGAGAGATTCCCGGGACGGTGTCCGGGGATTCTCTCAGAATCCGCCAGGTTTTCGGCAACATCATCGGGAATGCCCTGAAGTTTACATCGAAGGGTGAAGTTTCCGTTCTCGGAGAAATCCTTCCCCGAGAGGAGGGACTGTGTGTTCTCCAAGTCGACGTCCGGGACACGGGAATCGGCATCTCTTCAGAACAGGCGGGGCGGCTCTTCCGGCCATTTGTCCAGGGAGATCCCTCCACTACCAGAAAATACGGCGGAACGGGGCTCGGTCTTGTGATCTCCAAACGACTGGTGGAAGGAATGGGAGGTTTCATATCCATCGAGCCCGGGAAAGAGAAGGGAGCCCATTTTCGGTTCTGCCTTCCCCTGAAGATCCTGGCCGGGAAATCCCGGGAGAAGGACAGCACAGGGGGAACGGTAATCGGCTTTCCCCCGGGATATTCTGTGCTGGTGGTGGAGGACAATGAAACAAGCAGAATGGTGGCCGTCTCTCTGCTGGAGAAAATAGGCGTTCCGGAGATAGAAATTGCGGAAGACGGTGCCGTGGCCATTGAAAAACTTTCCTCAAAAAGGTACGATCTTGTTCTAATGGATATCCAGATGCCGGTGATGGATGGACTGGAAACCATTGCCGCAATCAGGGATTCATCGTCCCCCGTTCTGGACCGCCAGGTTCCCGTAGCCGCCATGACGGCCAACATACTCCCCGCCGACAGGGAGAAGTACCTCAGGTCCGGCATGACGGACTATATCAGCAAACCGGTTCTCCCCGAGGATCTCGTCAGGCTTCTCCTGAAAAACCTCGGCGCGGAGAATGCGCGGACGGGCGACAGGGACGGCGGGAATGAAAAGACCGTCTTCAGAAAAGATATCCTCCTCAACCGCATGGGGGGGGATGAAAAACTCTGTGAACGGACCATACGGCTTTTCGTGGAGGATTCTCTGAAACTTGCAGGGGAGCTTGCCGCCCTTCTCGAGTCCGGCGGTCTCGAGGAAGCGAAGATGAAGGCCCATACCCTGCGGGGTGCCGCGGCGAACGTGGAATCCAGGGAGATAATGGCAGCAGCGGCAGCTGTTGAAGAAGCCGCCGCCGCCGGCAAAAGGGAGAAGGCCAGTTCCCTGATGCCGGCCGTTTTTGCGGCCCGAAAAAGGTTTCTCGCCGAAGTGGCGGACGGTGAAGACGCGAGTCCAAAAAGCACCGGAGAATGGAAAGGATGAATGGTCCCTATGAAAATACTTGTTGCCGAAGATGACGCAACATCTTTATTCATGCTGCAGTCCCTGCTCGAAAAATGGGGGTACGATGCTGTAGCCCTTTCCGACGGTGTGGAGGCTCTCTCGGTATTGAACGGCGAAGATCCCCCCCTCCTTGCGATCCTGGACTGGATGCTTCCCGGCCTGAACGGGCCGGAGATCTGCCGGAGGCTCCGCATGGGCGGAGGGGCACGTAAGGGAAGGCCGTACCAGTACATCATCATGCTGACCGTCAAGGGAGAGAAGGAAAACGTCGTTGCCGGCCTTGACGCAGGGGCGGATGATTATGTGACAAAGCCCTTCGATTCCCAGGAGCTGCAGATGCGGATAAAGGTTGGAGAAAGAATTCTCCTCCTCCAGGAACAGCTCCGGAAGGCGGCCCTGTACGATTCGCTCACGGGACTCCCCAACAGGAGGGCCGTCATTGACGGTCTCGAGGGGGAAATCGCCCGTTCCGAGAGGTCCGGGGAATCTTTTGCCGTCGCCCTTCTTGACCTCGATCATTTCAAGGAGGTCAACGACAGCTATGGTCATGCGACGGGCGATTCAGTCCTTGCCGAGGCGGCCCGGCGGATCCGGTCGGCGGTGAGAAGCTATGACCTTGTGGGCCGGTACGGCGGTGAAGAGTTCCTTCTCGTTTTTCCGGGCCTGAAGGGCGATGATGCCCTCAGGATCTGCGAGAGGGTCTGTTCGGTGATAGAAAAAAAACCTTTTTTCCCCGCGCCGCAGCAAGGAAGCGCAACTCCTTTTACCGTAACCGCCAGTCTCGGTATATGTGAATGGAGCCCTTCCTCCAGCGGACCCGATGAGATGCTTATGGGGGCGGACCAGGCGCTGTACAGGGCAAAGAGAAAGGGACGCAACGCCGTTTGCCTCTGATTAGGGATTTTTACCGGAGATTTCTTCCTGTTCTTCCCCTATTATAATGCCCGAAAAAATGTGAAAGGAGGGATGCCGGTGCCCAGATTGCTGAAAGCACCAGTTGTCCTCAGCACTTTAACCATTGCTTTCTTCCTCCTTGCTTTTCCGGCCGGAGGAGCCGCCTCCGGCATGGACGAGCTTTTTACCGCAAGAGACTGGCGCGGTGTGGACACCCTGCTGGCGCAAAAAAGCGGCGTTCTCTCCCCGAGAGAACTTTCTCTTGCGGCAAACTCTCTCTGGTTTCGCGGAAAATGGGCCGAGTCGCTGGAGCTTCTTGAACGGACGGCCTCTCACTGGCCCCAGTCGGTGAAGCCCTACGGTACCCTCATGACCATCCTCGGACTGGAGAGGACCGGCCGAAAGGACGAGGCAAGGCAGGCTGCCGCAAAGTTTCTGCCCGCGGCTCCGGCGGACATAGCCTATTACGTCGCCTATGCCCTGTACAGGCTCACAGCTGAAGAGGACACCGCAGGAAGAAGAAAGCATCTTCAGCGTATGTACAGCCTCGCCGAAAACACCTCCCAGCAGTCGTCCGCCCTGACGCTTCTCCTGGGGCTGCCGGGCGACAGGACTGCCTATGCCCTGAACCTTCTCAGCATCCACCCCAGAAACAGCGCGGCCCTGAAGATCCTCGAGGCCCTGCCTAAACCATGGAAAGCCGAAGTGAATTTCGCCGTCGGGTATGCCGCCTACCTCAGGGGACAGCACGGGAAAGCGGTACCCCTCCTTAAGGCGGTCCCGCTCGAGTCCCGCAACGGAAGAAAGGCCAGATACTACCGGGCCTTTTCCCTCTACAGCCAGCAGAAATACGGTGAGGCCCTCGAGCTGTGGAGTTACCTCGCCAGGAACGGCTCCACCTATGCCGAGTCCTCCATACGGAGAATATCCATCCTTGCAGGGAGAGCCCAGAAGGAGCGGGCCCTCCGGGTGCTCCGGGAAGTTGCCGCCTCCCGGGAGGGCGCGATAAAAGCGAGGGCCCTGTATTCCCTCTCGACCCACGCTTCAGGAAAAGAAAAGCGGGAACTCGAGGAAAAGGTCATCGCCCTTATTCCGGATTCGGCCTTCACCACCCGTATCCTCTACAACCGGGGATGGGACCGGTGGAACAGCGGCGACATCAAGGGAGCCGTGCAGGAATGGGAAAAGAGTATTTCCTCAGGTATGGACGGGAACTGGCGCCCCAGGGTTCTCTACTGGGTCGCCCATGGATACGAACGGCTGAAGGCGCCTGAAAAGAAGGCCGCCTTCCTTGAAAAAATACGGAAGAATCATCCTTTGTCCATCTACGCTTTTCTCAGCGGCGGGGACAAGCTGTCCATTGTCCCTGACGTTCCCCGTCCCCTGGCCCAGGACAGCCCTTCGGACCTCGAGCAGTGGGGGTTCATCACCTATGCGCGGTGGCACCTGCTCGCAAGGGGCGACGCCAAATCCCTCTTCCGCGCAGCCCGGCTGGCGGAGTGGAGCGGAGATCACCTGGCGGCCTATTCAGCCGTTGGCCGCATCGCCGGGGAGATAACCCGGGGGCCTTCTTTCTTCAGGAAGGGCATGGAATATCTCTACCCCCGGCCCTTTCTGGACGAGGTGAGAAAGGCGGCGGAACGGTTCAAGGTGGAGGAAAATCTCGTCTGGGCCATCATGCGGCAGGAAAGCGCCTTCAATCCCAACGCCACAAGCTGGGTGGGCGCCGCCGGGCTCATGCAGCTCATGCCCGCCACGGCACGGAGCGAGGCGAAAGCCCTGGAGATGAAGAACTACAACCTCTACAACGCCGGCCAGAACATTATTCTCGGAACAGCCCATATCGCCCGCCTTTTGAAATCCTTCAGCAACGTGGAGCAGGCTGTGGCCGCCTACAACGGAGGAAGCGGCTCGGCCAGACGCTGGCTTGCCGGAAGGAAGGACGTTCCCCTGGATGAATGGATAGAATCGGTCCGGTTTGAGGAAACCAATGACTATGTCAGGAAAGTGATGGCCAATCTTCACATTTACAGGGCGCTGTACGGCATTCCCAGAACAGAAGGTGCGGCTCCGGGAGCGCCCGGCGACGTGCCTGACGACGACCTTGAAACTTCCGCCGACGGTCCCGACCCTGAGGACAGGGACGACGAAGCTCCTCTTCTTCTGGACGACGGAGGAAAATAAAGTCAAAGGGGCCCCGCCGGGAAAGAGCGGGGCCCCTTTTGCTTTTCTACTTGCTGCCTTCGTTCTGCCTGCAGATTGCCGGCAGCTCTTTGAGTTCCTTCAGGGCGGATTCGAAATGGTGCCACTCCATGAGGAGCTCCCCGTCTCCTCCCGTTTTCAGGTGGTCTCTCACGGCGAGCATGGCCGCTTTCCTGCAGACGAAGGCGATGTCGCCTCCCGTTCTGCCGTCGGTAAGCCGGGCCAGGGTAGCGATGCGGACCTCGGAAGACAGTGGTTTTTTCCGCAGGTGTATTTCAAAGATTTTCTCCCTGGCCTGGGCATCAGGGCGGGGAAGTTCGAGAATCAGATCGAACCGTCCGCCTGAAAGAAGAGAGGGGTCCACAAGGTCAAGGCGGTTTGTCGTCGCCAGGATCACTACCCCCTTGAGCTCCTCGATGCCGCTCATTTCCGCGAGAAACTGGCTGATCACCCGCTCTGTGAAGCTCGCCCCGCTGCCGCTTTCCTTTCCCCGCACCGGCACCAGGGACTCGATCTCGTCAAAATACAGGATGGAGGGCGAAGCCTGTTTTGCGGTCCTGAAAACGTCCCGGATGGCCCGTTCGCTTTCTCCCACGTATTTTGACATGAGGGAGGGGCCCTTCACGGAAATGAAATTTACTCCGCTCTCCCGGGCCAGGGCTTTCGCCAGAAGGGTTTTTCCCGTTCCGGAGGCCCCGTGGAGCATGATTCCCTTGGGCGGCGTGATGTCGAACTTCTCGAAAATATCGCCGTGCTGGAGAGGCCACTGGACCGCGTCACGAAGCTCTTCCTTGATCTCCTCCAGCCCTCCGATATCCCTCCATGTGACATCGGGAACCTCCACGAAGACTTCCCGTATGGCCGAGGGTTCCACTTCCTTGAAGGCCTCGAGAAAATGGTCCATGCGGACGTCCATGGCAAGAAGGCGGTCGTAGGGAATGTCCTCCATCTCCATGTCGATCTCCGGAAGCAGTTCCCTGAGGCTTGCCATGGCGGCCTCCTTTGCCAGGGCTTCCAGGTCGGCTCCCACGTAGCCGTGGGTCATTTCAGCCACTTTCCTGAGGTCCACGTCCGCCGCCAGGGGCATTCCCCTGGTGTGGATGGTCAGGATTTCGTGCCTTCCCTTCCTGTCGGGAATGGGAATGGAAATTTCCCGGTCGAACCGTCCGGGCCTGCGGAGCGCAGGGTCGAGCGTGTTGGGAATATTCGTCGCCCCGATGACCACGATCTGTCCTCTTGACTCCAGCCCGTCCATCAGGGCCAGGAGCTGTGCCACAACCCGCCGTTCCACCTGCTTCTCTCCGCCCATATCCTCCCGCTTGGGGGCGATGGCGTCGATCTCGTCGATGAATATGATGGAGGGAGCATGGGCCTGGGCATCCTCGAAGACGTTCCGCAGTCTCTCTTCGCTCTCGCCGTAGAATTTCCCGATGACCTCCGGTCCCGAAATGTGGGTGAAGTAAACATCGGTCTCGGCAGCCACAGCCCTGGCGATCACAGTCTTTCCCGTTCCCGGAGGGCCGTAGAGAAGGACGCCTTTGGGAGGCTGAACGCCGAGGCGGTCAAAGACCAGAGGAAACCGGAGGGGGAGCTCGATCATCTCCCTGATGCGCTGGATCTGGGAACCGAGGCCGCCGATGTCCTCGTAGGAAATCCTGGCCTTCTTCTCCATTTCCGGCTGCTTTTCCACGTTCACGTAGGTGGACTTGCTGATGATGACCGTTCCGTCGGGAGTCGTGTCCATGACCCTGAAGTCGCAGATTCTCGTGCCGAAGAGGTTTGTCCGCACCCGGTCGTCCTTCCTGACGGCCATTCCCTCGAGCAGGGACCGGATATACACAGCGTCCCGCTCTTTTTCCAGAAGGGCGGTGGACGTGAGCGGCCGGAGGGTGATGCTTCCCGCGAAATGGTGATCGGCCTTCCTGACGGTGACCTTGTCGTCGATTCCTGCCTGGGCGTTGTCCCTGATGATGCCGTCGATCTGGAGGAATCCCCGCCCCCCTCCCTCGGACATCTCGGAATCGCACGAAAGAAGCCGTGCCGCAGTGACTTTCTTCCCTTCTATTTCGATGATCTGCCCTTCAGACAGCCCCAGCTCGCGAATATCCTCCGGCGCCATCCGGGCGATGCACCGGCCTACGTCTTTCGGCATGGCTTCCTTGACTTTGAGCATGCTTCATTCCCTCTTTCCTGTAGATCGTCAATACAGCGGCGGTACTTTTTTTACATCCGGAATGCTACCATAAAAAAGCCCTCCCCGACAAACGGGGAGGGACCGGTCTTCAAACGGCGGCAGGTCCGCTTCAGCGGGCCACTGCAGCCTCCACGCGGCCGGGATACGCCTCCAGGCCGACCTTGAGAATGTTCATTGCCTTGAGGAGGTCTTCGTTGTTCAGGACGTAGGCCAGCCGGAATTCCTGCTTTCCGAGACCCGGGGTGGCATAGAAGCCTTCTCCGGCGGACGCCATCATAGTTTCCCCGTTTACGTCGAAGTTCTGGAGCATCCAGATGATGAACTTCTCAGCATCGTCCACCGGCAGCTTCACCATCACGTAGAAGGCTCCCTTCGGCTCGGCGCACACCACGCCGGGCATCTCCTTCAGGGCCTTGTACAGGGTGTTTCTCCTTGACTGGTACTCTTTGTTGACTTCCTCGAGATAGGACTTCGGCGTGCTGTACAGGGCCGTGGCGCCCACCTGCTCCAGGGTGGGGACGCACAGTCTTCCCTGGGCGAGCTTCAGAACCTGGGCCATGAAGTCCCTGTTTCTGCAGGCGATGCAGCCGATGCGGGCGCCGCAGGCGCTGTAGCGCTTGGATACGGAATCCACGATGATGACCCGGTCGGCGATCTCCGGGAGATGTCCGAAGCTCGTGTACTGCAGCCCGTCGTATACGAACTCCCTGTACACTTCGTCGGCGACGATGAAAAGGTCATGCTTCAGGGCCAGGGAGGCCAGCATATCCATTTCATCTCTCGTGTAGATGGTTCCGGTGGGGTTGCCGGGATTGGCCACGAGAACACCCCGGGTCTTCGGAGTGACGAGGGCTTCGATTTCCTCTCTCGGGGGAAGGTGGAACCCTTCTTCGGCTTTTGTGGTGATGGGGCGCACTTTCACGTTCACGGAACCGGCAAAGGCGTTATAATTGGCGTAGAAGGGTTCGGGGATGAGCACTTCGTCCCCGGGATCGCACATGGCCATGAAGGCGAACATGAGGGCTTCGCTTCCGCCGTTTGTGACGATGATGTCCTCCCGTTCGAAGGGAATGTTGAAGTTTTTATAGTAGCCGCTCATGGCGTCACGGAGATCGTTGTTTCCCTGGGAGGTGGCATAGGCTATCACGTCCTGGGAAAAGCCCCTGATGGCCTCGAGGAAGGATGGAGGAGTCACGATGTCTGGCTGGCCGATATTGAGGGGATAGATCTTTTTGCCCTTCGCCCGGGCTTCCTCCGCATAGGGAAGAAGGCGGCGGACAGGCGACGACTGAAGCGCGCGAACTCGTTCGGAAAACTTCACCTGTATTACCCCCTTGAATTAAACTGGATGGACCTTTGGAGAAAATGATATCATAAAATCCAATGGTTTTTGCAGAAAAAAACGAGTACTTACTACAAATTTGTTCCTGGAAATTACCCGGAGGTGGAATCTGACCCATGAAAAGAATGGAACTTCTGCGGAGACTCGCCCGCGACAACGGAAAAAAAATGATACTCCTCGTCATGGACGGAATCGGCGGACTTCCCGGCCCGGACGGAAAAACCGAGCTCGAAGCCGCTGATACCCCGAACCTGGACGGCCTTGCCGCAAAAAGCGAGCTTGGCCTCATCGACATGGTGGACGCGGGAATAACCCCGGGAAGCGGTCCCGGCCATCTTTCCCTGTTCGGTTACGATCCACTCGAGTTTTCCATCGGCAGGGGCATCCTCGAGGCCATGGGCGTCGGGGCTCTCGTAGGCCCGGGAGACGTCTGCGCCCGGGGGAATTTCTGCACCCGCTCCGAAGACGACATCATCCTGGACAGGAGAGCCGGGCGGATAGCCACGGAAAAAAGCGCTCTCGTGGTGGAGAAGCTGGCGGCAGCCATAAGAGAGATAGATGGTGTGAAGGTCACCTTTTACCCCGGAAAGGAACACCGGTTTGTCGTCGTCTTCTCCGGTGCCGGCCTGACTGAACAGGTTGCCGATGCCGACCCCCAGCAGGAAGGGGCCCCCATGCGGTGGGCGGACTCTCTTGGGCCCGACGGGGAAAGGATGGCGGCCGTGGCCAATGCCTTCATAAGGAAGGTCTCCGAGGTTCTGAAGGGTGATGCCCCGGCGAACGGATGCCTGCTGAGGGGATTCTCCTCAGCTCCCGATCTGCCCCTGATGGGGGACCTCTACCGGATGAGGCCCGTTGCCGTGGCAACCTACCCCATGTACCGCGGGCTGGCGAAGCTCGTCGGGATGGACGTCGTTGACGCCGGCGAGACCCTGGACCAGCTCTTCGACACCGTCGGCCGTCTCTGGAACGACTATGACTACTTCTACGTCCACGTGAAGTACACGGACAGCAGGGGAGAGGACGGAGACTTCGACGGCAAGCGGAAAGTGGTGGAGACGGTGGACGCCCTTCTTCCGAAACTACTTGCCCTGTCCCCCGGCGTACTGGTGGTGACGGGGGACCACAGCACCCCCAGCGTCATGAGCGCCCACTCCTGGCATCCCGTGCCGTTCCTGCTCTCGAGCCCCTTCGTTCGTTCAGGGGATTCAGCGGCCTTCAGCGAGAGGGAATGCCGCATCGGCTCGGGGGGCAGGATGGAGGCGCGGAAGCTGCTCGGACTGATGCTCGCCCATGCCGGCCGGCTAGAAAAATACGGCGCGTAAGGCCTCTTTTATGACAATACGGGGTGATGGCGTGGAAGAGCAGCGGCTGAGCAAGACCGGAGAAATCCGGCGGATGGCCAAGGACGACCGTTTCAAGGTTCTCGGGGTTGTGTCGAGAGCCTCCGTGAGAAAGGACAAGAACGGGAAGAATTACTGGGATATCGCCCTTATGGATGACGAAGGCATCATCGAAGGAAAAATCTGGGGAAATTCCAGGTGGTGGGACAAGAGCGGCGACGGGCAGGTCGAGGTGCAGGACCCTGCCGAATCGTCAGTTTTCGGTGAGCTTGTGGGCAAAACCCTGGGATTGGCGGGTCAGGTCACCGAATTCAAAGGACAGCTCCAGTACAATTTCAACGCGGTGTATTTCCTGAACCAGGAGAAATTTCCTCCCCACCAGTTTGTACAGCGTTCTCCCATCGACCAGGACACCCTGGAAAAGGAGTTTTTCGACCTCCTGGGGAGCTGCGGCGGACAGGTGGAGGCTTTTCTCCGTTACGTCTTCTTCGAGAGAAAACTCTGGGACCGGTTCAAGGACTGGCCGGCAGCGGTGGCCCACCACCATGCCTACGTAGGTGGATTGCTGGAGCACACCATTGCCGTGGCGAGGACGGCAAGATCCCTGGCGGGGACCTACTCCGAATCGGGGTATGAAATCAGTGTCCCAGTCGCTGTGGCGGGGGCCCTGCTGCACGATCTCGGAAAGATGGATTCCTACAGACTCGTTCCTGCTCCCGAAATGACGGTGGTCGGCACGGTCATAGACCATATTGTCCTGGGATACAGCACCTTCGCCGCCCTTGCCAGGGATTTCGGCCTGGAGGAACGGCTTTTTCTCGCCATAGGCCATATTCTGGTGAGCCATCATGGATGCCGGGAATTCGGATCCCCCGTTCTGCCCGCCACCCCAGAGGCCATGGCGGTGAGTGCGGCCGACGAGCTCGACTTCAGGCTTTTCTGCTGGAAAAATTCTGTGGAGAAAATGGAGGACGGCAAGGAAATTACGGATTACAACGTTTCAGCCCAGAGGCGTTTCTGGAAATGGGAGCAGGGGAATGGCGCATAAGCTGACGGTTTCCTCATCCGACGACGGACGCAGGTTTGACAAGGTGCTCCGGTCCATCTGGCCCGGCCTTCCCCTGAGCGTGGTCATGAAGGGAATCCGGACAGGCTCCGTGAGGCTTGACGGAAAAAAGGCCTCCTGCGATGTCCGGGTTTCTGCCGGCCAGGAGATTTACGTCCCGTGGGAGAGCCCCAGGGAAGCGGCGGGGGAGTACCGCTACCGCCGGACTTTGTCCGTTCTCTTCCGTGACAGCCGGATCTGGGCTGTGAACAAGCCTGAAAACCTTCTTGTCCAGCCCGACAGGAAGGACCAGGACAACGTCCTTGACCGGGTGAAGTACATGCTGCAGCTCGAGGGGCTCGAAGAAAGGGCCTATGCCGTGCACCGCCTCGACAGGAACACCACGGGCGTTCTGCTCGTTGCCCTTTCGGGGGTCAGTCTCCGGATACTTCAGGACGCCTTCCGGGAGAGAAAAATCCGCAAAACCTACCTCGCGGTGGTGGCGGGACTCCCGCCGAAGGAAGGAGAGATCCGGGCGCCGCTCCTGAAGGAGCCTTCGTCGAACACAGTCCGGGTCGATCCTGCCGGCAAAGAAGCCCTGACCAGGTTCAGGCTTCTCGGCGGCGGAAACGACGCCTCCCTCGTGGAGATCGACCTCGTGACGGGACGGTCCCACCAGGCCAGGGTCCACATGGCGTCCATAGGATGCCCTGTCCTCGGCGACATCCGGTACGGAAGCGAGGAAACCAACGGAAAATGGAGAAAGCGGGGAATCCGGCGCCCCCTGCTTCACAGCTACAGGATCCTTTTTGGGGAACTCGGGGGAGAAATTGAGGATTTGTCCGGCATGAGGATTACCGCTCCTCTTCCCGCCGACATGGAGTCCCTTTGCGCCTCCCGGGGATGGCGGCTTCCGTAATGGAAGAGGAGTGACGGACTGAAGGTCCGGAGAGGAGGATAATGATGGAACTGAAAATCGTCGCGGAGCGGAGCATTATGGACAAGCTCCGGAAAAAAGGCGAAGCGTTTGTCATCCAGCGGACCCTCGGGATCGGGTGAGGAGCCAGGAGAGTCTTCAGAGTTGAAGACGGCGTTCCTCCGTCGGAGGGCGAATACCGCAGAATAGAGCACGAAGGAGTTTCCCTCTGGGTTCCCTCCTTTATGAAATTCAGAAATGACACTGTCGAGGTAGTCCAGCGGGGCTTTCTGTGGTCGGCCTATCTCATGGTTACCAGCGTAGAAGCGGGCAGCGGCTCTTTTTGCGCTGATTGTTCCGATTGCGGAGAATGAATTGTAAGATTTTGTTCTAGGTATTTGGAACTATTTTGACCTATTTCTTCTCTTTTCTTGGTGCTTTAAGGAAAAAAATGTTATGATATGAACGGTCTCAAACGGCGGAAGCCGTAAAAATACAGGAGGTGTGTTTAATGGCCGTAGTGAAGCGTACTTCCTCAAACGTTCTCCTTGACACAGCACTCAAGAATTTCTATGCAGCAGCTGAGGAGATGGGGCTCGAAGAGGGACTCATCGACATCCTCAGCCACTCCGAGCGCCGGACATGCGTTTCCATCCCCGTGGAAATGGATGACGGTACGGTAAGGGTTTTTGACGGGTACAGGGTTCTCCATTCTTCCGCCATCGGACCGGGCAAGGGCGGAGTCCGTTTCCACCCCGAAGTGAATCTTGATGAATGCGAAGCCCTCGGCATGATGATGACCTGGAAATGCTCCCTCGCCGGCATTCCCTACGGCGGAGGCAAGGGTGGCGTTTCCTGCGAACCCCTCGAGCTTTCCAAGAAGGAAAAAGAGCGGATCGCCAGAACCTGGGCAGCCCGGATGGCTCCCGTTATCGGAGCATGGACCGACGTCCCCGCCCCTGACGTGAACACCGGCGGACCGGAAATGGTCTGGTTCATGGACACCATCAGCAAGATGAAGAACCAGCTCGAGCCTGCAATTTTCACCGGAAAGCCCATTCCCCTGTGGGGGTCCAAGGGCCGCACGGCTGCGACGGGCTACGGCGTCGCCACCTGCGCTCTCGAGCTTCTGAAGAATCTGGGCAAGTCTCCCGAGGGCGCCACCGTCGCCATCCAGGGCTTCGGCAACGTGGGCACCTATGCCGCCCTTACAATGATCGATGCCGGATCCAAGGTCATCGGCATCAGCGACATCACCGGAACTTATTACGCCCCCAACGGCCTTGATATCAAAAAAGCATTCGACCACGTGAGCAACCATCCGAAGCGCCTTCTTGAAGGCTTTACCTGCGACGGCTGCCAGAAGCTCGACCTTCCCGAAGTGCTTTTCCTGGACTGTGACATCCTTATCCCCGCCGCCCTTGAGGGCGTCATCAACGGGAAGAATGCCGACAAGGTCAAGGCGAAGTACATCGTCGAAGCAGCCAATGGCCCCATCACTCCTGAAGGCGACGCCATTCTCGATGACAAGGGAATTCTCGTCGTTCCCGACTTCCTGGCCAATTCCGGCGGAGTCATCGGCTCCTACTTCGAGTGGGCCCAGGACCTCGGCGGATTCTTCTGGTCGGAGGAGGAGTACAACGACCGGCTGATCCGCATCATGAAGGACAACTTCCAGCGGGTGTGGACGTACGCGAAGGACAAGAACGTCAAGATGCGCCGGGCAGCCTTCATGGCCGCTATCCAGAGAGTGGCCGATGCGGTGCGGATGAGAGGCGTGTTCCTGTAAAAGAAAAGAGCTTATTGTTTCGGGGCCGGAGAAATCCGGCCTCTTTTTTTGTTCCGTTAATTAGACAGAAAAGACAAATAAGTGATCAAAACATGCGCCGTGTGTGTTAGAATTTTCAAAGAAAGAAGTGGCGAAACGGTCTCTGTAATCCATGGGAAAGCAGATCTACGAGGAGGTGGAGGAACGGATGAACCCGAGAGAGATGTACCTGCAGCAGCTTGAACAGGCGGTGCCTTACTTGACGGTGGAGCCCGAATACCTTGAGATGCTGAGGTATCCGAAAGAGGTTCTCGAGCTTTCCATTCCCGTGCGGCTCGACGGAGGAGGAGTGAAGATTTTCAGCGCGTGGCGGAGCCATCACAACAACGCTCTCGGCCCCTACAAGGGAGGAGTCCGGTACCACGTGGAAGTAAGCCGGGATGAAGTTGTCGCTCTTTCCTCGTGGATGACTATCAAGTGTGCCATTGCCGGCCTCCCCTACGGCGGAGGCAAGGGGGGCGTCTCGGTGGATGTCCGCGAGCTGTCGCGGAACGAACTCGAGAATCTCAGCAGGGCCTATGCTTTCGGCATCTCCCGGTTCGTCGGGACGGATTATGACATTCCCGCTCCCGATGTGTACACAAATCCCCAGGTAATGGCCTGGTTTCTCGATACCTTCGAGAAAGTGAAGGGCTGGAGCGAGCCGTCGGCTTTTACGGGAAAACCGGTAGTCATGGGAGGATCTCTCGGCAGATCCGATTCGACGGGAAAGGGAGGCATCTTCATCCTCAGGGAAGCCCTGAAAGCCATGGGACTCCTGGGCAAACCCCTCACCGTGGGAATACAGGGATACGGAAACGTGGGCTCCCGGGCCCACCGGTTCGTCGAGGAAGATCTCGGCCTCACCGTAGTAGCGGTCTGTGATTCCGGTGCGGCTGTTTACAATCCGGCGGGACTGAAATACTCGGAAGTGGGGAAATTCAAGGAAGAAACCCGTTCCCTGAAAGGTTTTTCCGGCGGGGAAGAATTTTTCCCTGATCTGATTTTCGAGAAGGAAATGGACATCCTCATCCTGGCTGCCCTCGGCGGTGCAATCGACGAAAAGAATGCCGGAGCTGTAAGGGCAAAGGTGATTCTCGAGCTGGCCAACGGCCCCATAACGCCTGAAGGCGAAGCCATCCTTGCCGACAGGGGAGTGCTTATCGTCCCGGATGTCCTTGCCAACGCCGGGGGAGTAATCGTCAGCTGTTTCGAATGGATCCAGGGACGTTCAGGTGACATGTGGTCTGAAGAATATGTGTTTTCAAAGCTGGACGAGAGAATGGTCCGGTCCTTCAGGGAAATCTGGTCTATCCGGCAGGACAGGAAGATCAGTTTCCGCCAGGCCGCCTATGTCAAGGCGGTCAGCAGAATTGTGGATGCCATGAGGTTCCGGGGGATTTGGCCGTAGGGGGACTGAGCAGGGTGGAAAGGAGCAGCTCGGCCTTTCCACCCGGAAATCAATCGTAGAACACTCTTTCAGCCGGGCTTGCCCCCGGGTCTGCAAAGAAGGGGCCTAGGCCCTTGTTCATCATCTCTGCGTAGGTTGGGATTCCCTCGAGGATAACGGTCTTGTCGGGAGACAGCATGTTGTGGACCTGAAGGATCGTCATGAGGGTGGTAACGTGCCGGGCGGTCCGTTTGTGCACCGGCCATCCGTTTTCGTCGATGGGGGCGTACAGGAGCTTGTGCTCTCCGGCTTTCATGACGAAGCGGTCCTTTCCCGACATGAGGAGCTCCTCGTCAGTGATGCCCCGGATCCTGTCAAGCATGGGTTCGGCAACCTCCGCCAGGTAGGAGACCGCTTCTGAATGATCCCCGATTTCCCTGTGGGAGAGTCCGTGGAGTGCCTTTGGGGAAAACTCCATGCCGATGGGGACATCGAATGTCTGGGAGGTGAGCATCATTGAGGCCATGGCGGCCACGGACTGCCCCTTTTCGTGGACGACGATGGTGTTCTCCACGGCATATTCAAGCTCCGCCTCGTGGAAATCCATGACGATGTCCGCCTTTTCGTTCCGTATCAGTTCCATGGCGGCGAAGCAGGTGCGTTCAGCAAGCAGTCCGTCAGGTCTGCCGGGCCATGTTCTGTTCGCATTTCTCACGTCCATGTAGGCGAGGTTCTGCCCGCTGGGGAAATGAATGTACACTTCCGGGTCCGGCCAGGAATCGAGGGGGCTCGCAACCCTGTCCCCGTAGCGCCATCGTTTGACTCCCCATGGTGTGTTCACATGAAAAAACCGGGGATAGGCCTCTCCCATCCTGGTCCCGAGGGAGGCGCTCCGGTTGATTCTGTTGATAACAATGATTCTCCCCCGGAGGGGTTTCACGTTCTCGGTGAAAATCTGGGCAGACAGGTTTGCCACGGGCTCTTCGGGGTGGGTTCCTCCGATGAGCACTACCGTTCCTCCCGGAACCCCGCTGTTAAAAATATACACATTGGCGTCGTTCACCGAGTTCTTAACGGAATCGCTGTAATCACTGAGTCTTTTTACCTCCGAAATGTAGGGGCTGACGACGACGGCTTCCCTGTATTCCCGGTGTTCCGTGAAGAGGAAACCGGCCACGGCGGCGCAGCCGCCAACGATAAGGAGGATGACCGCTTTTGCGGTCCGGATAGTCATGGGGTCTTCCTCCCTTCTATTTCAGCCGCAAAAGCCTGAGGACGAAGGGAATCATGATGATCCCGTAAAGCGCCGCCTCCTGTATGCTTTTGGTCGCCAGGAAATTCTTCGCAAGGGCAAGCAGAAAGAATGCCGTGATAAAGTAGTACAAAACCATAACAACAGAATTGACCATAATCATGTCCATGCTGTCAGCCTCCGATCACGCCGGACAGTTCACTGCTGTACACCATGAAAAGGGAGCACAGAAGGAGAATGACGGCCATGGGGGCCAGGGATGTCCGGACGAAACCCCGGAAATACTCCCCCTTGTAGCCGAGTTCCATTACGGTTGCCCTGCCCACGACCGCCGTGGGCGGAAGGCAGTCTCCAAGGGGCCACATGACGGACCATGCCGCGAGAGAAATCACCGGATCAAGGCCCTTCATGTTGAACAGCATGATCAGCGGCACGCCGAAAAGAGGCGCCACCGCATACTGGAGCATTCCCTCCGAAATGGGCAGGATGAGCCACAGGGAGAAGAAGAGAACCGTCAGCGGCAGAGTGACCACCGCCAGGGAGAGGAGTCCCCGGACGCCGCTCAGGGTCATGATCTGGATGAGGGCCCCGACAACAACCATGATGCCAACGAGCCCCTGGAGGTTGTGTACCGTGTCGGCCGCAACCCGGAAGACGGGAGGCCGCACCGGGCTGACCAGGAGGACGGAAAAGGCGCAGACCATGAAAATGAGGGGGAGCCCCAGGACCGGGAACCCGTGGGGAATGATCCGTCCTGCCAGTACGAGAGCCCCGAGCAGTATAAAGGGGAATCCGGCGCGATGCCAGTTCCATCCCTCCGGGGCTTCCGGAAGCCCGGAAAGGGCCTTTTCAAGATCCACGGGCTGCCCTTTTCCGGCAAGCCAGAATGCGGAAAGAAGGGCTCCTGTAATGGAGAGAACCGCAAGGGGAACCGCGAAGCCCACGTAGGGCATGTTTGCCCCTGCGGCGGCCATCATGGCCCAGAGGTTGATGGGCGGGCAGGCAGCACTCATTGCTGCAAGGAGAAAGATGAGAGCCGTTCGTCTGTCCTCTCCCACACCCATGGCAAGGAGGACCGAACCGACAAGGGAGCCGACGGTCAGCACTGCCGTGGCTCCTGACCCGGTGATGGCTCCGGGGGCGAGCATGACCAGCACCAGGAGAAGAAGGCATATAAACCGGCGGGAATGGAACGTCCGGACTATTTTTCTCACTATGAAAGCCACGCCCCCCGCTTCCTTGTAAAGGGTCATGAAAAATGTGGCTGAAAGGAAGATCAGGCAGACATCGAAGTACGTGAAGGTTCCTTCGACGATATGCCGGACCGCTTCCGAGAAAAGCAGAGGAGACCGTGGATCGGCTCCCTTCGGGAGAACCATGTGGGCTGCAAGGCCTGAAAAAGCCCCGCCAAGCATGGAAAGTTCGGTGGTCAGGGAGAACTTTTTCCCTGCGGCAAAGGCCACGACGATGACCAGAAGGACAAGGAGCGAATGATGGAACATTGTCATCGGTGATACATCCTTTCAAGAGAGGTGGGGAAAGGGCCTCGTGACGAGGCCCTCCTACCCTGGCGAAGGCCGCTTATTTCAGGGCGTTGCCGATGGCGAGGGCGTCCTTGACCTTAATAAGGGGTTTCCCGTGTTCCCCGGCGTACCGGGTAAAAAAGCCGTCGCTGTCGCTGTCATCGACGACGAGAATTATATCGGCAGCCTTCATGACGGCTTCGATGGATGCTTCATCAGAACTGTCCGTCCTCCGGGCCATACCTTCGATGTGAGCTCCGACCACTGTCATTCCTGCGGCACGGGCCGCTTCCATGAGGGTGATACACCGTTCGATCTCCCTGTTGACGTTTGTTCCAGCAGCTCCCATTCCTTTCATGCTTGTGCCGGCCGTAACGATGAGGGTTTTCGCGTTCTTTCCCGCCAGAGCTTCTGCTGTGAGCCCGTTGTCGTGCTCCGCCTGAACACCCGCCTGGAGAGCCGACATGCGGAGCATGACCGCACCGGGGCTCTGCCCGCAGGTCGTGACGATGAAGGGGCCCTCGAGCTTCGGGGCCTCGGCGAATGCCGCGGCTGACAGGAGAACGGCGGCAAGGCAAAGGATGAGTCCGACTGCATAGTTTCTTTTCATTCCGGTGAACCTCCCGTTGGATGTATTTCTCTGCGCCTGGAGCCCTTCCGTACTGGGGAAGGAACAGAGCGGCGGGGGGAGCCGCTCTCAGTGCGGATGAGCCTGGTTATTTCGAAGCTTCCCTCGATTTGGCCCGTTCGAGGTCGCGGATGGTGAGATCGCCGAAGCCGACGTTCTTCAGGTACTCTGCCGGATAGCCGGGGGAGGTCATTTTGCCGTCCTCGTTGATCATTCCGCCGTCATAGAACTTCCCGATAAGATGGAACGCGAAGTCCCACCAGCCCTTTTCAACCTTGTTCAGGTTGTCGTTCGTGTATCCGGTAAGGTAGGCTACTGCTTCGGCAGGATTTTTCCTGTAAAGCTCCAGAGCCTTTTCCTCAACCTGGGCCTGCAGCGAGAAGAACACGTCCTCGTATTCGGCCTTCTTGGCACGGATCACCTTGTACATGGCATCCCAACGGAGGTTCGCCCAGTTATTGACGAGGTTGAAGGCCCACCATGCGCTTTCCCGGTCGAATTCAGCCCTCTTGCCCGTGGTCCAGGGTTTCGGAAGCTCGGTAACACCGCAGTAAATGGGGACGTAAACGGTGGTGTCAGGGGCGTCCTGCCCGAACCAGAGCACTCCGCCTATGGGGTTGGGAAGCCAGTCGCGGCTCTGGGAGACAAAGCTGTATGAGCATCTGAACATGGCGATGGGCCGTTCCCAGTCCATTCCCTTGCGGTCTTCGGGCCTGACAGCGGCGGGAGTGGGCCAGCGGTTGGGATTCCCGAAGGGGCCGGAAGCGGCGTCCTTTGTAAGGTCGTACTCGGTTCCTTCCAGATGGTCGCTGTAAATATCCATAATGTCCCTGACGCTGAGTTTCTTGTCAGGTTTCACCGAGAAGGGATAATGATCGTATTCGCCGAGGACGTCGAACTTCTGGGAAGGGGCTGCGAGATTGAGGGCTCTCCATTCTCTCCTGGCCTGGTAGTAGGGGTACCCGTAAGGATCGGGGTTGAAGATATCGGCGTAGTGGAAAGGAGTGCCGGGTTTCCACCACCCCATCTGCTCGGGGAGTTTCGTGATATCGGTGGAAAACATGAAATTCTCGGTATCTGCGAAATCAACCACACCTATCCTGGCGCGGTTGGCTCCCACGAACACCTGGTCGTCGGGGACCCTGCGGGCGACCCAGTGAGCGCCGGGTCGTCCTGATTCCCTGTTCCAGAGACCGGGGCCGCAGATTTCGAACACCCAGAGTTCCTTCGTGTCGCCGATAACAAGCGTTTCTCCGCCGTCGGCATAACCGTACTTTTCCGCAAGCTCTCCCATGACTTTGATGGCTTCGCGGGCGGTGGCGGCGCGGGCGAGGCCCAGGGCCTGGAGGTTTTCGATGTAGAAAAGGCCTTCGGGAGTTGCGAGCTCATCCCGCCCGCTCCAGGTGAATTCGCCCATCATGAGCTGCTGGTCGTTCATGAAGGGGTAGCCGATATGGAAGTACGTGTAGGTCTTTTCGACCTGGGGAATTTCGCCGACTTTCTTCACGGGACGGTCCGGTCTCGTGTCGTAGCACATGATGTTGTAGATATCCACCATTTCACCGGATTTGTGCTCTCCGCCCGGAACAATCCTGATCCTGTGATCGTACCAGCCGTCGCAGGTATGGCTGACGATTACCGATCCGTCGGTACTGGCCTTCGCCCCGACTCCGAGGGGAGTGCAAGCAAGGGCGGTCGATGCCGCAAAAGCGGCGAGAACACACGCGAACAGAATACCTGAAAAACGACGAGATCTCATGCAACGTACCTCCTGAAAATAGGTTGTTTTTCCCCGCCGTACGGCTGGAACAGCCGTCCCCCCGGCAGAGAAAACGAAACTATACGGCGCATCCAAACTTTAGGGGTACCGGGATGGTTTTACCAGTGTTTTGGAAGATGCGGCGACCTTTGTACATTTTTGTTCGCCGATCGGCGGAACGGTGAAAAAGGAGGCGGGAAAAAGGCTGATGAGAACGGCTGGTCCGCCGTCAGAACAGGGAAAAGATCATGAACAAAAGAAACAAAAGTGACTGACCGGAGCTACGGAGTCCGGTTCAGGAGAGCATACTTGTTCACCGGTCTGCCTATTTCATGGTATTCCTGTTCCATAACCGCCTGGCCGGACGCGACAAGATGTTCGAGATAGCGCCTGGCGGTTATCCTGGAGACGCTGAGCTGTTCCGCTGCTTCGACGGACGAAAGGGCGGTTCCCTTTTCGGCCAGAAGGGACAGGAGGCGCTCGAGAACGTGGGGATTGAGCCCCTTGGGGAGCCTTCCGTCGAAATCCTTGTTGCTTCTCGCCTGGAAAAGAGTGTCGATTCCTTTCTGGTCGATCTGTTTCGGGCCGTCCTTCAGTTTTTCGATCATGCGGGAAAAAGACTGGAGTGATGCCCTGATCCGCTCAAACACGAAGGGTTTGACGATATAGTCGAATGCCCCTGCCTGAATTGCCCTGTTTACCGTAGAGATATCCCTGGACGCCGAAACCACGATAACGTCCACATTTTCACCGCTTTCCCGGATTTTCTCCAGAAGAGTCATTCCGTCGAGTCCGGGAAGAAAGATGTCCAGTACCACAAGGCGGACGGGGCGCCTCCTGAGAAAATCCAGGGCTTTCAGACCATTGTCCACCACGCCGGCCACTCGGTAATTTTCTACGGAGTTGATGAAATTCTGGTGGATATCGGCGACCATGGGGTCGTCCTCCACGATCAGCACATCGATCTGGGCCATCAGAATACCTCCTTCAGGCAGGGATCTGCGGAGGAGGATACCGGCAGTGAAACAGTGAATTCGGTAAAGTTCCCTGTTTCGTAGTCCGCGGTTATGGTTCCCCCGAGAGCATCCACTATGGTTTTAATATTGTACAGGCCGAATCCGGAAAGTTCGGCCTTTTTTTTCGTGGTGAACCCTTTCTCGAAAAGCCTGGAAGCTCCTTCGTCCGTCAGGGTGCCGGCATTGTCGCAGACGCTGATGAGGATATGGCC
This sequence comes from Aminivibrio pyruvatiphilus, assembly GCF_004366815.1. NCBI lineage: Bacteria > Thermotogati > Synergistota > Synergistia > Synergistales > Aminobacteriaceae > Aminivibrio > Aminivibrio pyruvatiphilus. The sequence continues at coordinate 65,444 of NZ_SORI01000011.1, forward strand.
GGACTCGTCGAAAATAGAAAAGTCCACTGAGGCACCGGGCGCGATTCCTTTTTCCTCCAGCGCTTCGATGGCGTTCTGCAGAAGATTTCCGACGATGATCACCAGCGACCGGTCATTGATTTCGCCTCCCCGGTCGCAGCAGAAACTCTCGGGATCGAGGCAGAATTGTATTCCCAGTTCACGGCACCGTCCCGCCTTTCCCATGAGGACGCCGCAGACTGCGGCATTCTTTATTCTTTCCGTCATGAAAGCAGTGGCGGAGTGGCGCGAGTCGGTTTCCGAAGCGATGAATTCGATGGCCCTGTCGTAACGCCGGAGCTGTATAAGGCCGGAGATGGCCTGGAGTTTGTTCATGAATTCATGCCCCTGGACCCGGAGGCTTTCCACGTAGGTCCGGACGCCCGTAATTTCTTCAGCCATGGCCTGAAGTTCCGACATGTCCCTCATGGTGATGATCGCCCCGACGGTTCTCCCTGCCTGAATAACGGGGACCTTGCTGCAGGAAAGAAGGGCGCCGTTGAGATTCTGTTGGTGGTCGTAGACGGGACGCCCCCCCGCGAGGATCATGCCGGCAGACAGGCCCGGAATGCACAGATCCGCCTCTTTTCCCACGGATTCATGTGAAAGGCCCAGCAGGGTCCGTGCAGCCCGGTTGATCATGGTGATCTTCCCATCCCTGTCCACGGCGAGAATGCCGTCCCGTATGAAATCAAGGATCTTTTCCCGCTCCTTCACAATTATTGTTACCTTCCTCTTCAGCATCATGTTCCATGCAAGGAATGCGCAGAGAAGGAGGGCGCCGGCGCCTGCCCAGTTCCATATCTGCCGCATGCTGAAGACCGAAGGTTCGAATTCAGAAATCCAGCGGTCCCGTATCCGGTCGATTTCTCCGGCCCTCTCCATGGCATCCAGGCCGCGAAAAAACTGCAAGGCAAGTGCTGACTGCCCTTTGAGAACGGCAATGCCTTTCGCCACAAGATAGGGAAAAGGGCGGAGAGGGGAAATATCCTGTTCCCTGCCCATTTCCCTCGATATCTTGATGCCCTGGTATGCCCCGAGAAAGGCTCCGTGCCCCCTGCCCGCGGCCAGAGCGGCAAGAACGGTCCGGGGTGATTCCTCCCGCAGAAGGGAGACGGGAAGCGAACCTCCCGACAGATGGCGTTCCTCCTGGGATTCTGCGGCAACAAGAACGGTCTTCCCTCTCAGGGTGTCCGTTCCCCCTGCTTCCCGGCCGGGAAAAAAGAAAGTGGCCGGTTCCCTGAGAAACGGAAGGGTGAAGACGTAGGAAAGAAGCTCTTTTCCCGAAAGCCGATGGGTCAGAAGGTCCAGTTCGACGGAGAGATTCCTGTTTTGGGGGTCAAGGTTTTTCACGGGCAGATAGCCGAAGATTTCCGAGTCGGGAAGAGTGGGGTAGAGGCAGCCTGCCACAGCGTCGATTTTCCCCAGGTGGACGTTCCTGCGGGCCTCCCTGCCGTCGCCTGAGGAAAGGGAAAGCTTGAGACCTTCCCTTTCGCCCAGGGAGGAGAGGATGTCCACGTACATTCCGGCGAGTTCTCCGGCGGAATCCCTGAAGATATAGGGTGCTCCGGAGTCAAGGCAGAATACATGATAGGTCCGCCCCGTTTCGCTTCCGACTATGCGGGGAGATCCCCCAGTTCCCCTTTCAGGAAAAAGGAAAAGGAGCACCGAACAGCAAAAAAGAAGAAAAGAAAGGCGGCTACCAGAGATCAATGATAGTCGCCTCCCGGATGAGCAGGTTGACGATTTCTTCGTAGGTGCGGTGCACTTCCGTCAACTTCCCGGAAACCCGTTCTTCAATCCAGCCTTCGGGAAGGAAGCCTTTCTCCCGGGCAATACGGGCAGCCGCCCTGTCCCATTCCCGGAATTCGTCTGCAGTTTTTTTCTCCAGCGGGTCCCTGAGGGATTTCAGCGTCTGGATTCCCCTCTGGTAGTTCGCGTTCGCCAGCGATGCGGCCAAAAGGACAGCCCACCTTGACGAGTCGAGAGTGAAACGGTTTCTTTCGAAGTTCGACCAGCTTTTCGGGATGGATCCGGCTCCTGCATAAATAGGGACATAGGTGCTGAAGTGGGGGGAATCGGGAGAAAACCAGAGAACACCGCCGATGGCCGAAGGAAGCCAGGATCTTGACTGGGTAATGAAGCTGTAGGATGTTTTTGCCGCAATTGGGCGCATATAGGGGATATTCAGAAGCTCTCTGGTAGCCCGGTCTGGAAAGGGAGTGGTTTTGGGGCTCTTCAGCAGTTCCCTGTTTTCTCCCGGTATATACCATGCCGGATTTCCCTCCATGTTGAAGGGAGTGCCTTCCAGGGATGAGCGGAAGATGCCTATAATTTCCTGTACTGAAACTGGTTTTTCGGGGGCGAATGAAAAAGGATAGGAGTCGGTTTCTGCATAGGGGTCCCATTGCTTTGACGGCATGAGGCGCTTGTGGATGTAGTGAAGTCTACCCCTGACCCACATGGAAGAAGGAGACCAGGGACCCTTTTCCGGAGCATACGCTTTTCTCCAGTTGAAAGGTTCTCCTGATGCCGGATCATACCAGCCGTGTCGTATAGCGGGATCCTTGTAGCCGGCGGAGAAGAGAAAGTCGGGACTTTTCTCGTCGACCATGGTGATGCGGCTTACGTTGCAGAGTACCGCCGCATGGTGGTCCGGCACCCTGCGGGCAACCCATATCGCCCCCGGTCGGGTGCCGGGCTGCCAGTCAAATCCGGCTCCCAGTATCTCCATGATCCAGGCTTCCGACGGGTCGGAGAGAGAAAGGGATTCACCGTCGTTTGCGCAGGACCCGAGAAAACCGTAGCGCTCTGCGAGGCTCCCTATCATCAGAACTGCTTCCCGGGCCGTTTTGCAGCGCTCCAGCGCGATGATCATGAGCTGTTCCACCGTCAGAATGGCGCCGCCCTCTCCGGGGAACGTTTTGAGCTGGTCCTTCTGTCCGATGGTTGATTCTCCGATGGCAAGCTGATGTTCGTTGAAACACGAGTAGGCTGTGCGGAAATAGGCGTAGGTTTCAGGAGCCTGGGGAATCCTTCCCAGTTCCATGGGGGGCAGAGGTTCGTCGCCGAGCAGGCCGAAGTAAACGGGAACAGTGGATCCTTCGGGGTGCTTTTCACCAGGAATCACTCTCAGGTTTGAATCATACCATCCGTCTGCTGTTTGGGAATTCAGGACGGATCCGTCATCACTGGCCTCCCTGCCGACGACTATTCCCGTACATCCGGCGAGGGGGCCGGGTACGGAAGCGACGAGAAGAATACAAAGCAGGACAGCGGGGAATCGGGGATTCATGATCACACACCTCACGTTTCCAGCCACGGGCGATACCCGGGAACCGGGCGCAAAAAAGCGCTCCGTCCTCTCCTGGGGGCCGGAGCGCAAAAAATATCACTTCGATGGAGGATCGTTGGAGATGACCACGCCGACCTCGTTTTCCCCGTCGAGCAGGACGGAGAAATTTCCTGTGTAGTGCCGTACCGCCGGGTGCCTTTTCTGTTCGAAAAATGATGAGGCCAGCCATTCCCGGTTGTAGACGTTTCCCTTCATTCCGTCGAAGACGGGGAGATAGAGTGTACCGTCCACGTCCAGGTCGAGAAAGAAATGGGTGCCGTAGGAAAGCTCCGGCGTATAGTCGCTTTCGAGAATTCCTACCTCCACGAGGCACCCGCAGTTGCAGATTTCATTGTACCTGACGGGAACGCCGAGCTTCGGGTTGGTACTTCCCCATCTTCCCGGCCCGACAAGAATGTAGTTTGTTCCCGAGAGCTTGTGGTTTATTCGGCCGATCTCCCTGGCAACCTCGTAAAACGTGGCATCCTTTCCGTAGACTGAAGGGTCCACGTATACGAGATGATGGACGTTCTCCAGCCTCCCGTTGCTGACCATCCTGTTTCCCTTGAGGATGACGTTTTCCTCCCTGACCTCCGGTATGGAGACCCGGGCCATCTCTTCGTAGGAGGCAAGAGGCCTGAGCTGCAGCAGGGTGAGTTTTTCCCTTTCCGTGTCATAGGCAAATTCCATGTCGGCGGGCATGCCCATACGTTCTTCGAGAAAGGAACACAGCTCTTTCACCAGGCTGAAAAATCGGGGGTGCCGTCTCGGAAAGTTCGAGAAGGAAAAGACCGGTTTCCCGTTGCTCACCTGGTCCGATCCTGCCCAGTAGAGCAGGTTTTCCGCGTAGATTTCGATGAACGCCGATGCCAGCTTGTGTTCTCTGAGCAGGAAAGGAAGGTGCTCGGAAAGGGCGCCGGTCATGAATCGCCCGGAACCCCTGTCGATATAGTCAAACTCGCTCTGGCTGGTCATGGCGATGTCGGCGGGCAGGTTACCCTGGGGCCGGAGCATGGGGTGGGAAAGATAGGAGACATTGGCCTTAAGCCTGTCGACTGTCCTCGTTCCCAGTCCGAAGCAGAAGCGCATAACCCCGTCCTCTTTCCGTATGCGGGTGGAGGGCCTGCGGTAGACTTTCGAGAAGGCGGTGCCCGCAATTTCGGGGTAATACATGGAATTGTGCTCCCTGCCGATGACTGGCTGAATCACCACCGCCATGGATTCGTCCGAATCGGTGAGGCCGTGTTTCTTCCGGTAGGCCCTTGCCGCAGGGTTGTAAAGGGAGGCCCACACTTCCTTTATGGCGTTGACAAGAAGAACGGTACGGTCTGCCAGTGGGCCCCGGTTTGCTGAAAAGCGGGTGCTGTACTTCCCTGCGAAGGAAAGCTTCCTCGAATCTTCAAGGATTGAACTCGACCTGATGGCCAGGGGAAAGTCCCCTATGGCTTCCATGGCAGCTTCCAGGTCTCGGGTCAGGGACGGGCGTACTCTTCCGTTCCGGAAGGCGGAGGCAACTTTCTCGAAAAGCTCCTGGGCGAATTCGTCTTCCGTGTTCTCCTCCTGCCCTGAGAGGCTTTCCTTCAGAAGCGTTTCTATCCCGTTGTCCGAAACAAAATCGTCGAACCCCTCGGTGGTGAGCACATAGTTCACATCCGGGAATTCAACGCAGGACTCGAGAGGCGTTCCTTTCAGGGTATTGAAGGCGAACGCAAGGCCCCTGGCCTTGCCTCCCACCTCACCGTCCCCGATGAGCCTCCTGTATTCGCGAAAAACGGGTTTCGGGTCAAAATCAGAATAAATCACGTACAGTGCCTCCCTGCGAAACGGAAATAGTATCCATCAGGGCTTGAGACGGTAAATCGTCCGCGGCCAGGGAATGGCTTCCCTGATGTGCTGCAGTCCGGCAATCCAGGCCACCACCCGTTCGATTCCCATGCCGAAACCGCTGTGGACGAACGTTCCGTACCGCCTGAGATCGAGGTACCAGTCGTAAGGCTCCTCGGGAAGTCCCTGTTCCCTGATCCTGGCCACGAGCCTGTCGTAGCTGTCCTCCCTCTGGGATCCTCCAATGATTTCGCCGTATCCCTCTGGAGCGAGGAGATCGTCGCAGAGCACAAGATCCGGATTCTCCGGATGCTCCTTCATGTAGAATGCCTTGACGCTCTTCGGGTAGCATTCGATGAACACCGGCCGGTCGAACTGTTGGGTGAGAATGGTTTCGTCGTCGTTCCCCAGGTCTTCTCCGTATGGGGTGTCGCTTCCCAGCTCCTTCAGCATTTTGATGGCCTCACCGTACTGGAGATGGTAGAACGGAGCCTTGATGTTTTCAAGTTTCGAGACGTCCCGTTCGAGGGCGGCGAGTTCGCTCCCGCAGTGTTCGAGCACGGAGGATACGATGTGGCAGACCAGCCTCTCCTGGAGGTCCATGTTGGCTTTATGGTCGAAGAAGGCCACCTCGGGTTCGAGCATCCAGAATTCGGTAAGATGGCGGCGGGTTTTGGACTTTTCCGCCCTGAACGTGGGGCCGAAGCAGTAGACCTTGCCGAAGGCCGCCGCGGCTGCCTCTGCGTACAGCTGCCCCGTCTGGGCAAGGTAGGCCTTTGAATCGAAGTAGTCGATTTCGAAAAGGCCGGAAACTCCCTCGCCTGCCGCGCCGCTTATGATGGGGCTGTCCACGAGCAGGTATCCGTCGTTGTGCAGAAACTCCCGTGCCGACCAGATGACCCGTTCGCGTATCCTCATAATGGCCTGCTGCCTGCTGCTGCGGAGCCAGAGATGGCGATGGTCGAGAAGGAAGTCGATCCCGTGGTCTTTTTTGCCGATGGGGTACTCGTCGGCAGGATTCTGGATAACGGAAACTGACGCCACGGAAAGCTCGACTCCCGACGGTGCCCGCTCGTCCTTTCTGACGGTTCCGGTCACTTCAACAGAAGCTTCTAACCACAGGGATTTTGCGGCGGAGAAGTCATCTTCCGAGACCTCCTTCTTCACCATGACACCCTGGACTGTTCCCGTTCCGTCCCTGAGCTGCAGAAAGTGAATTTTGCCCGAGCTTCTCATGTTGTACAGCCAACCTCGGACGGTGACGTCCGATCCTTCCCGGGAGGGGAGGTCCTTGATGTAGGTCCACGGTGCCGTCATGCGCAATCTACCTCCAGACATTGAAACGAGTATGATTTTCGATCGGCAAGGTTCATGGCGTATATGATACACTAAATCATACCGTAAAAAAAAGGAGAGGCAGCCGTGATTATTCCCCGTCTTGTTATCGCCGACGAAAGAAGGGAAGGAACTGTTCCGCCGGGTGTCATTCTTGCCGCTGCGCTCAAGAACGCGGGTCATCCCCTGCGGATTTTCTGCGCCGGTCCCGACGAGTATCTGGTCCGTCTGACTGCACTGGTCACGGGTGAGGACGTCACGGTGCTGGATCCTTACTCTTGCGGGAGCACCCGGGTTTTCAAGACCCTCTTTCAGTTTGCCTCGAAAAGTGACCGGCTCAACATCATTCTCGCTCCCCTGGGAAAGAGAGGGGACGATGATGCCTTTATCCTCTTTCCCCAGGCCCCGGAACTTAGCCGTATCCTCGAATGCCCCCTGCTGCCCGTGGTATTCGCCGATTCCTCTGCCGCAATAACCGCCCGTGTTCTTGAAAAAGCGGTCTCCGGAATTGCTGCCCAGGCAGATATTCCCGTTCCTGCCGTTCTTTACGCTTCTGTGCTCAATCCGAGGGAATACCAGCTGCTTGAAATTGAAGGGGGGAGAAGAGCCCCTCTTCTGAGTCTCGGCTATATACCGAAACTCCTGGAAAGAAACCGGTCCACCCTTCTGGAGCTTTGCCTGGACGCCATGGCCGACAGGGCAGCGTTTCCCGTGAAGGCTGCCGCCGCCCAGCTGGCTTCTCTTCCCGGCCAGGTTGACTGGAATGCCTTTTGGGGATTTGCACGGCTGAACCAGGAATGGACCGAGCTGCCGGAACCCTTCAGGGGAAAGGCTGCCGGACTCACCGTCGGCGTGGTCACCCATAGCGGGCTCTCTCTTGAAGGGGACAATGCGGTAAGGCTGTTTTCCTATCTCGGCTGTTCTGTGAGGAAAATTTTCCTCGAAGAGGCGAAGCCCGCTCTTGACGTCAACGCGGTCTATGTCCCGCACGGTCCGGGTTTTCTCTGTGCTGAGCAGCTTCTCGGAAAGCAGGGGGCAAGGGAATGGTTCAGCGGTCTTTTCAAATCCAGGAAAGTAGTTTTCGTCAACGGAGGAGCAGCTCCCCTGCTCGGCGAATCCTTCGCCCTCCCCAACGGAAAGCAGTATGAGGGGATGAATCTTTTCCGCTACAGGGGCAAGTACGGCATGCCTTCCGATGACCTGAAAAAGGTGGAGGTTTCTTCGCTTGAAGGGGATATCCTTCTGAATCTCGGAGAAAAACTCAGAGGGTACCTTCCCCCTTATACCTCGGTGGTCAACCCGGGAGACTCGGCGAAATCCCTCTGGTCAGTCAAAGACCCCGGAAACGAAAAGGAAAAGGGGTTTTCCGGCTGGAATCAGGGGTACGGCGTGGCAACCGACCTGTGCATCGAACTGTGGAGCAACGTGGAGGGAATCTACCGGTGGCTCGTGCTGAGAAAGAAATGAGCCTTATCCCAGAAGTCCCTTTTCCCGGAGCGCTTCCTCCGGATTATTGTAGGTCCTTGGCTCATCGGAAAGAAAATTTCCTATGGCTGCGAAACTTCCTTTCCCGAAGGCGAGGACAGTGCGCCTGTCGCTTTCGGCGTCACCGAGAAAGAGGGGAGAAGAGGCTCCGGCCCTTTCGCAGAGAATCGACAGTCCCAGGGGAGAAGGTTTCATGATGCCGTCGTCCGGGGTTATTGTCATGCCGCGGGGGAAGTCCTGCCAGCCGATGAGCTTCAGGGCAAGGGCCAGCTCGGAATGAGGTCTCCCGGTATAGATCGCGGAAGCGAGGGGAAGATCCCTCCAGTGAAAGGAAACCAGGGAAATGTCCTCTTCCCAGAGACCTTTTCGTCTGGTGGTGTACAGGGGAGTCTCTCCCATGGCCTCATATTCGTCGCATCCGAAATACATTTCTTCACAGACCCTTCGCACTGCGGCCCTGGGAACTATTTCTCCGAAAGATCTCCTGACCCACCCCTCGATGTCGCCGTTTCCGCACTCCCCGATAAGGGCACGCCACGCCCGCGGGGAGGGAAGGCTTTCCGCCAGTGAAGGCGAGTCGCATGCGGCAGAGCAGTTGATGACCGCCCAGGCAATATCATAGTCGTCGTTGAACGCAGGATGGGTTTTCGTTGCGGCAAAATGCTCATAGGTGAATCCGTCGGAGTCGGGGATGCGCCCGAGGACCCTGATCCATGCCCAGAGAAGACTTCGGGAGACAACTTGAGGATAGGACCTGGAAGCGTCCACAAGAACGCCGTCCACATCGAACACTATGAGATCATTTTTTCCCTGCTCTGCCACGGTCAAGGATACACCTCATTCCCATCATAGACTGTCTTCTTCATTGTACCAGAGAAAGACAGCGTAGGCCCGGAGGAAAAGATGCTTCTTGAAATCCCGCTGGACTTCAAATACGGTACCTTGTACCGGCAAATCGCCGAACACCTGGAAAAAATGATCCTGGCCGGGAGCATCCCCTCCGGAACGAGGCTTCCGGGTACCAGGGAGCTGGCTCGCATGCTCGGCGTGAGCCGGTCCACGATCGTGGAAGCCTACATGCTTCTCGAAAAACGGGGAATTGTCCTGCTGAAAGGAAGAAGCGGCGCTTTCGCCGCCTCGGATTCACTTCCGCACCCGGTAAGCTGTCCTGAGGGAAAGAATGTTTTCCATTTCGATTCAGAACGGCCCACCCGGGATCTGATTCCATTTGCCGCACTGGCGAAGATCAGCCGGGATGCCCTGCTCGAAGACGAGGGAAACGTCCTTGCCGGCAGTCCTCCTGAAGGCCTTGAAGAGCTTCGGTTCGCCCTCCTCGAGCATTCCGTTCTCAGGGGAATACCTGCCAGGCCGGGAGAGATGGCGGTTACTTCCGGGGGAAAGGATGCCCTCTCCACGGTTCTGAGGGCTCTTCGTGCCGGGGGGTATGGACGGGTGTTTGCCGAGAAGCTGACCTATACGGACATGACAGAAATAGCAGCCAACGAAGGATTGTCCCTCCGCCCGGTCCCCCTGCTCGGGGAAGACGGTCTCGCCTCCCTTGAAAAACTGACATCCCGGGATATCCTGTACCTCGTTCCGAGTTTCCAGAACCCCACCGGAAGGACTCTTCCCCCGGAAATACGAAGGGAAATACTCGGCCTCAGGCAGAGAAAAGGCTTTCTCATCATAGAGGACGACAGTTACGGAGAGCTCCGCTACGGCGAAAAGAGCGTGCCTGCGCTGAAAGCCCTTGATGAAGGCGAAGGGGTTGTGTATATCGGCTCCTTCAGCCAGGTTCTTTTCCCGGGAATGCGGTTGGGGTACATTCTTCTTCCGCCCGGGCTGTGGAACAGCTACGTGCACACGGCATCCTTCCGCCAGGGACAGACCTCGTCACTGGTCCAGCTCGTTATGCTGAAGTTCATTCGGCAGGGCAAGCTCGCGGAAGCCGTTGAAAAGGCGAGGGCGGTGCTTTCAGCCAGGATGGAGTCCCTGATTCTCGGTCTTGAATCCGCCTTCCCCGGTATCCCTGTGCACAGGCCGGAAGGTGGAGTTTTCCTTTGGTTCCCCACGGGAAAAACGGACGGCGGTGAAGCGGCCGGGCTTGCTGCCCGCAGCGGAGTGTTCGTCACCGACGGGAGTCACTTCTCTCTGGGAAATCAGCGGCAGAGAGCGATACGATTTTCCATTTCCTTCGTTCCGGCACAAAGGATGGACGAGGCCTGCGCCAGGCTGGAGAAATGCTGGAAGTCCCTTTTCTAGACGTTTTCCCCGGAATCTTTTTCTGCTTCCTTCTCAAGCAGGATGAGAAATTTTCTCCACAGGAACAGTGAGGCGGCTGCGGATAAGGTGCCTGCTCCGAGACCAAGAATAATGTAATCGGGACGGCCCCTGCCGAAAAAATAACCGCCGAGCCCTGCGAGAGCATAGCCGTACAAAACCACGGATCCCATGGATAAAAGAAGCACGATAAATCTCATATTTCGACCTCCGGGAATGCACCGGGCAAAACGGTCGCGGAGAAATGCACTTTCCCCCGTCCGTATCTTGTCGGTTCACCTTAAATATGATAAAGTATCTCAAAATCTACAATACTGACTGTTATACAATGGATCCGGAAAAAATCCGACTTCATGAAAAACAGGGAGGTCCTTCAAACATGAGAGAACCACGCCTTTATACTACATCGGCGGATTATGCTTACCAGGAACTGCGCCACCGTATTATAACAAAGCAGCTCAAACCCGGACAGAGGCTTCCGGAAGTGAACATCGCAGTTCAGATGGGCGTAAGCAGGACCCCGGTGAGGGAGGCGCTTCGCCGTCTGGCGAGCGAGGGACTGGTTATCATCATACCCAACAGCGGCGCCAGGCTTGCCGCTCCCACGGTGAGGGAAATCGAGGACACTTTCCTTGTACGGGAACAGCTTGAATGTCTTGCCATACGCCTGGCATCGGAGAGAATCGGCGACAGGCACCTCCGGAGACTGGAAGAGGCTCTGGTAGAAGAAGCCCGGGCTATCGAAGAGAGAGATCTCGAAACATACCTTGAGGTTAACGAGGCCTTCCACAAAGCGGTCGCCGATGCCAGCGGCAACAGGGTGCTGGCAGAATACGTGGAGAACATCCTCGCGAGAACAAATGCCTACGTTGTATTTTATGATCCCTTCTACCAGAACGAGACTACTCCCACTGTAGATTCTCACAAGGAAATACTGGTGGCCCTCAGAGCGCACGACAGTGAAAAATCCGTCAGGCTCATGAAACGCCACCTGAAGGAGTCCATTTCCGGACTCAGCCGCATTGTGGAGGATTGAACCCGGCGTCTTTCTATGCTGTTTCCGGGCGGGGTTTTTTCCCCGCTCGTTTTTTGTGCGCCACAAAATGACCCGATTCGGTGAAGATACACTACGGAGTGTATTCAACGCGAGGACCGTTCTCCCCGCGAACGTTCAAGGAGGTACACGTTTTTATGACCGCGAAAATCCCAACCCTGGATCTGACGAGAAATTACGGAAGGATAAAAGAGGAAATCCTGGAGGCCCTGAACACGGTTCTCGAAAGCCAGCACTTCATACTGGGGCCGGACGTGGCCGCTTTTGAGAAGGAGTGCGAGAGCTATCTCGGCGGCGTTTCGGCCATCGGATGCGCATCCGGAACGGACGCTCTTCTCCTGGCGCTCATGGCTCTTGATATAGGAGAAGGGGACGAGGTTATCACAACGCCGTACAGTTTCTTCGCCACAGCAAGCTGCATCACCCGTCTCGGGGCGGTTCCCGTTTTCGTCGACGTGGATCCCGGAACCTTCAACATTGACCCTGTCAAGGCCCTTGAAGCGGTTACTCCCAGGACGAAGGCTTTCCTGCCTGTTCACATCTTCGGCCAGATGACTCCTCTCGAGACGGTGCATGAAGCCTTTGCCGCCAGGGGGATTTCTGTCGTTGAAGACGCCGCGCAGGCATTCGGGGCATGGAGAAAGGAAGGAAATCAGATCCGCCGGGCAGGAGCCTGGGGGCACATAGGATGCTACTCCTTCTTTCCGACAAAGAATCTTGGAGGGTACGGAGACGGCGGCATGAACGTCACACCTGAAGGAAGCATCGCCGACCGTATCAGAAAACTCAGGGTGCACGGCGCAGGTACAACCTACTACCACGACGAGGTGGGGCTGAACAGCCGGCTTGATTCTCTTCAGGCCGCGATACTGAGGGTCAAGCTCCGTCATATCGAGGAGTGGAACGAGGAACGGCGCACCGTTGCCGGGAGGTATTTTGCCCTTTTCGCGGAAAAGGGACTGCTTGGCACGGTGGTTCCCCCGCAGGAACTCGAGGGAAACTATCACATTTACCACCAGTACGTGGTCAAGGTACCCCGCAGGGATGAACTCCAGGCATTTCTTGAAGGGGAGGGAATCGTCAGCAGGGTGTATTACCCCGTCAGCCTCCATCTCCAGAAATGTTTCTCTTTCCTTGGCTACTCTGAAGGGGATTTCCCCGTGTCTGAGCAGCTCAGCAGGGAAACACTGGCTCTTCCCGTTTTCCCGGAACTCACCATGGAAGAGCAGGTACGTATCGTCTCAGCTATAGGCCGGTTCTACGGCAAGTAGACTGACCATTATTGACCTATCCGCCGGAACCGTGTAAAATACCGATGAAGGAATGATCAAACAGGAGTAATCTTTCTTTCATTGACCATGTCTTTCGACGGAGGTGGGATCCATGTTTCCCTTTTTCTTTGACCCGACGATGATGCTGCTGATTCCCGCACTTCTTCTTGCCATGTGGGCCCAGATGAGGGTGAAGTCGGTTTTTATGCGGTACAGCGCCGTCGGTTCCCGGCGGGGCGTTACGGCGGCTTCGGCTGCCAGGGCTCTTCTTGACCGTTTCGGCCTCCAGTCTGTTCCGGTGCACCGTGTGGGCGGAAACCTGACCGACCATTACGATCCCCGGAACAGGAGCCTGAGCCTGTCCGACTCGGTCTACGCCAGCACGAGCATAGCCGCTATCGGCGTTGCTGCCCATGAAGTCGGGCATGCAATCCAGGACAGCGTGAATTACTCGCCGCTGAAGATCAGAAATGCCATTGTTCCTGTGGTGGGAATCGGCTCATCCATGGCTTTTCCCCTTTTCTTCATCGGCATCCTTCTTCGGGGCCAGATGCTCATGGACCTGGGGATACTGCTTTTTCTGGGAGTCATTCTCTTCCACATCGTCACGCTGCCGGTGGAATTCGACGCAAGCAGCCGCGCACTCAAGGTTCTTGCCGATACCGGGATTCTCTCCGCCGATGAGATCGGCGGCGCCGGATCGGTGCTCAGGGCCGCTTCCTGGACCTACATAGCCGCGACCGTCATGGCTTTTGCCCAGCTCATACGCCTTCTTTTCCTTCGCGGAATGTTCGGCAGCAGGGACTGACCCCTTGCGGCAGGGATGGAATACCGTTTCAGCGAAAAATGGAGCGGCTTCGGAAGTCGCTCCATTTCTTTTCCGGTGAAGAAAGGAAAAACTGCATGCCTTTTCTCGTTTTTGTCCTTTTCCTTTTTCTGTTCCCCTGGCTGGCTTTTGCGGTCCTTCTCCTGCTGGCAGTTCTTCTGCCCATAGGGTTTTCCGCGAAGTATCTGCCGGGAATGCTGTTCTCTCCAGCGAAACTGGCCGGCCTTGTTTTCAGCCGCAGAGCGAGGACAAATCACGGACTTGCCCATGGAACGATCGCAGTGCTCGAAGAGCGATACGGCCCGCTGGACATTGAAGGGCTTCCCGACAAAGACGGTTTTTCCCTCAGGGGAGGTCTTGACTCTGAAGAAGCGCTGGCTGCAGCCAGAAATGCACTTCTTCGAATGCGGTCGGGGGAAATGCATCCTGCCTTCAGCAGGAGCTGCCCGGCTGCAACCGCCCTTGTTTTTTTCGGCGCTCTTGTCTGCCTGGTGCTGCTCGCGCTCCTTGGAGGGTTCAGTGCCGTTAACGCGGCAGCCGTTTTTCTATGTGCTTTCTGTTCCGCCCGTTTTGCCTCCCCCTGGATTCAGCGCCTTCTTACGTCACCCACGGACCTGAAAGGCCTGGAAATTGCAGGCGCTGAATCACGAAAGGAAAGGAAGAGGTTTTTCGGCATCGATATTCTTGTGCCGTCGTCCGTCTTCATACGCACCCGTTTAAGAGGAGAGCCCCTTGTCGCGGAGGTGGTGTCATGAGGGGTATCGAAGCCGCTCTCTTTGTGTGGCGGGAAGTACGGGCAGGGAAATTCGCTTCAGAGTCGATACGCCGCATTGCCGATTCCCTGTCGCCGGGAGATCTCACGCTCGTCTCCTCCCTTGTATATGCTGCTCTCAGAAGGCAGTTTCTCTGGAAGGAAATCTACGGCAGATTTCTCAGAACATCACCGTCAGGGCTCTCCCAGTCTGCCGGTGATGCCCTGTGTATCGGCACGGCCGGCATTCTCGAGCTGAGGACCTTTGCACCCAGGGTCCTGGTGAACGGTCTTGTCCAGGAAATGAAGAAGCAGGGTGACGACCGCGGCTCCCGTATTGTGAATGCCGTTTTGCGGAGAGTGGCGGAGGAGGGCCGGGAGCAGATGAAAATGATTGAGGTTTCCGGAGGGCTCAAAGAACAGTCCCTGATTTCCGGCATTCCGTCATGGGTGGCTTCCTCGTGGCGCAACACCTGGGGCGAAGACGGGAAGAGACTTCTCAGAATGATGCGGATACGCCCCTATTCATCTTTCAGGATTACGGGAGTGAATGACCGGGAGAGAATTCTCGGGGTCGCGCGGGAGAAGGGTATACGGTGCTGGCAGTCTCCTTTTCTTTCCTCTTCCGTGCGCCTTGCCGGGACCTTTTTCCCGCCTGATTTTCCTGGGTACGGCGAAGGGCTCGCCACTCCCCAGACTGAATCGTCCATGATGGTCGCGGAAGTGATGAAAAAGATGCATAAAGGAGGTCCCCTCCTTGAAATGTGTTCAGGAAGAGGGGTGAAAACAGGACATATATCCTCCCTTTTTCCGGAAACGCCCCTTGAAAGCATAGAACTCTCTCCCGCCAGGGCGAAAGCCGCGGAGAGAGAGCTTGCCAGAACAGGAATGAGGGGGAAGGTCAGGATTATCACCGGAGATGCCCTTCATGCCCCTCCCTCCTTTGTCCCCTCCATGATTTCCCTTGATGCTCCCTGTTCGGGAAGCGGAACATGGAGCCGTCACCCGGAGTCAAAATGGCGCCTGACCCCGGAAAAGCTTGATTCTCTGGCCTCCCTGCAGATTAATCTGCTGAAAAGGGCGGTTTCCCTCCTTGCGCCGGGAGGCATTGTGGTCTACTCTACTTGTAGCCTGCTGAAAAACGAAAATGAAAATGTGGTCGCCCAAGTCCTCTCGGAAGAGCCGGGGCTGGTGGAGCTTTCCTTTCCTTTCACCGGATCCGTGTTCAGGAAGGGGCGTCCCTGGGGAACCTACATGTGGCCGGAACTGCCATGGATCGACGGATTCTACATGGCCGTGATAATGAAAAAATCGGGAGGGAAGACTGTTGATGGGTAGAATCTTCCGCTGGGCCGTGGTCCTGGTGATTCTTGTCATTCTCATATCGGGCAGCGTGGCCTTTTACACGGTGTTTTTCGGAGGAAAGGACCTGGTAATACCACCTCTCCGTGAAATGTCGGTGCTTGACGCGGTTGACGAGGCTGAACGGATCGGTCTCGAAGTGAAAATCGAACAGGTTGAATCCTCCATACCCGCGGGAACCGTTCTCGCCCAGTGGCCGGAGGCCGGAACAAAGGTCCGGAGGGACAAAAGCATAATTCTCAAGATTAGCAGGGGCGGGAACAAAAAAGCCGTTCCTGACCTTAGGGGGCTTGAAAACGCCCAGGCCCTGAAAAAAATCCAGGAACTCGGCTTTTCAGCGGGAGACACGGTAAAGATCCACGACGACACCAGGCCGGCGGGAACGGTCATTGCGCAGAACCCCGCAATTCCGGCCGTGGTGGACGATGCCAGGAAGATTGACCTTCTTGTCAGCCTTGGCCCTGTGCCCAAAGACGGCCGTATTCCCGTACCGGATATCGCCCAGAGGGATGAGGCGGCAGGAAAGGATCTCCTTGCGCAGAGCGGCCTGAAATTTGGAGGTGCGGAATACGTATCCACCCAAAACACTCCGGAGGGCATGATAATGTCAACGAAACCCAAGGCGGGAACTATGGTCCGGCTGGGTGATGCTGTACAGATCGTGGTGGCTACGAACAGAAGAAAAACAGAACCCCAGAAGCCTGAAACCCAGGTTGTCGCACCGGGGTCCGCGGCCCGTCCCTCCGGCGCGGTAGTGGTGGAGGAACCTCCTGCCCAGCAGCAGCCGCGCCAGGTAGGTCCGGCCGGACCCGTTCAGACTGTGCTTACCCCCCAGCAGCAGGAACTGGCCGGCGCCACGGGTTTGCCTTCCGGAACGCCTCCTGCGTCGGTCCCTGCCGCCTCAACGGGCCCTGCGCCTACAGGAACGGCAAAGATCAGGTATCAGGTTCCTCCGCTTACAAAGCCGCTCGGGCTGAAGATCGAAATGGTTGACGCCACGGGAACAAAACACCTTTTGGGCCGGGATGTCAAAGGTGGAGAATTCATCTCTCTTGACGCTCCGTTTGTACGGGAAGGTGTTGTCACCATATATCTCGGGGGAGAATTCGTCTGGCAGGAGCGGTACAAATGATGAGGGACGTTCTTTTCGCTCCGTCCCTTCTCTCGGCGGACTTTCTCGATGTCCGGTCTTCCATTGCCTCCCTGAAGGGACAGCATGACTGGCTGCATGTTGATGTTATGGACGGGTGCTTTGTCCCGAACATCACCTTCGGTCCGGGCTTTGTCTCCGCCCTGAGGAGACAGTATCCCGCGGAGGTGCTGGACGTGCACCTCATGATAGAGTATCCGGACAGGCTTCTTGACGCTTTCCTCGACGCCGGTCCCGACTATCTTACGGTTCATCTCGAAGCCGACCGGCATATCCACAGAACTCTTTCCAGGATCCGGGAAAGGGGTGCAAGGGCCGGAGTTTCCATTAACCCCGGAACCTCGGAAGAACTTCTTCGCCCCGTTCTTCCTCTGGTGGATCTTGTCCTGGTGATGTCCGTGAACCCGGGGTTCGGAGGGCAGTCCTTCATCCCTTCAGCTCTCGAGAAGACCAGGTCGTTGTGCAGATGGCGGGAGGCGGGCCATTATTCTTTCCTCGTGGAAATGGACGGCGGAATAAGCAGGGGCAACGCAGCCCAAATAGCGCTCGGCGGCTGCGACGTTTTGGTTATGGGAAGCGCCGTTTTCGGCGCTCAGGATCCTGCCCTGTTTTTGCAGGAGATCAAGCTGAATGTTAAGGAGGCAATCGCCCATGCCTGAGCATCGGGAAGACACTTTGCAGGACTTGGGGAAGGAAGTCAGACGCAAGAGAGAGGAACTGGGGCTCAGCCTGAAGGATGTCCACGAGGGAACAAAGATTCGGACGCAGTTTCTCGAGGGAATAGAGCGGGGAGACTTCTCGGAATTTCCTGGAACGGTGTACGTTCGGGGTTTTATTCGGACTTATCTGCAGTTTATCGGTGCGGAAGAGTTTTGGGGAGAATATCTGCCCGTGCTTTCCGAGGGGACGGAAAGAGTACGGGAAGAGGAGCCTTCCGTAGTCGGATCATGCACTCCGCCTACGAAGGGGTTCAAGCCCGCCTCCCGGTTTTGGATATTTGCCATTCTTCTTTTGGTGGCTGTCGGGTCGTCATGGTACGTATGGTACACCTGGGACCAGAACGGCGTTCCTTCCTTTGCGGTCCGTGAAGATAACGGCGGAAAGAACAGCGGAACAGTGAACGAAACTGCCCGGGCCACTGCCGCCGGCGAATCGGCCTTACCGCAGCCTGCCCGGACGGACGCCGGGGAAACCTCAAATGAAGCCGGTTCCGGCAGCAGGGAACCTCTGTCAGCGGATCAGCCGGCCGCTCCCCTTGCAGGTATGACACCGCCTCCTACTGCAGCCGAGCTCGTTGGGGCCAATGCTCCTCAGACGCCTCCGGCAGCTCCGGAGAAAAAAAAGGATAAAGAGCTTGTTATCGTTGCGAACGGAGACTGCTGGGTTCGGGTACGGCAGGGAACGAAGACCCTGTACGAGCGTACCCTCAAAGCGGGTGAATCCGTTTCCTTCACTGTGAAGGACCGGATCGAGGTAACCTACGGAAGAGCCGGATCAGTCAGGACCAGGTGGAACGGTGAAGACCTGGGCAATCCCGGAACGACCAGGGGCGTGGAGCGGATTTTTTATGCCCCGGACGGAAGCACCGGAAGGGTCAGTCAGTGAAGATCAGCATCATCAGCCTGGGATGTTCCAAGAATTCAGTCGACAGTGAAAACCTTATCGGCCTTCTTGAGGCATCCGGAGTGGAAGTAGTCAGCGACGTCGGCGAAGCCGACGTCGCCTTGGTGAATACATGCGGCTTTATACAGCCTGCCGTGGAGGAGAGCGTCAACACCATTCTCGACCTTGAGCTCCTCAAGGAGCAGGGAAGACTCAAAAAAATCGGTGTTGTGGGCTGTCTTGTCAACCGGTACGGTGATGAGCTGAAACAAGAACTGCCCTCGGTGGATGTATGGGCAAAAGCTGAGGAATGGGCCCTTGTTGCCCGCTCTCTCGGTCTTGTACCCGCAGCTGAGCCGGTGAGAGGAATGCTTTCTGAAACAAGGCCCTGGTCCCGGTATCTGAAAGTAGGGGAGGGGTGCGATACCTTCTGTTCCTACTGCACCATCCCCTCCATCCGGGGAAGGGCAAGAAGCATCGACATTCCCCGGCTTTCCTCCATGGCTTCGGACCTGGCTGAAAAGGGAGCAAAGGAAATCTGCCTTGTGGGGCAGGACCTCACAATTTACGGACGAGACCTGTACGGAGAGCCCCGACTCAGGGAACTGCTTTCCGAACTGGACAGGGAGCTTCCCCGGGACGTGTGGATCCGCCTGCTCTACCTGCACCCCTCAAGAATCGACGAGCGGTTTATCGATTTCGTCGCAGGACACGAACGAATCCTCTCCTACCTTGACATTCCCGTCCAGCATGTCGATCCTGAGGTCCTGAAACGGATGAACCGGCCCTCCGATGAAGAACATATACGGAGGATTTTTTCCTATGCCAGGAAGGCGGACCCGTTTTTTGCCCTGAGGACGACAATCATGGTTGGTTTCCCGGGGGAAACGGAATCCCAGTTTTCCAAAGTCCTGGATTTTCTTGAACAGGCGATGATAGACCGGGTAGGCGCCTTTATTTTCTCTCCCGAGGAGGGGACTCCCGCAGCCGCCATGGAAGACCGTGTCTCTTCCGAAATCGGTGAAGAGCGCTACAGGAGGCTAATGGAGCTTCAGTCGGAAATCTCCCTCGAGAGGCAGAAGCTTTTCCTGGAGAAAAAACTCAGGGTTCTGATCGACGAGATTGACTATGAAGACGATACGGCCTGGGGCAGATCCTACAGGGAAGCTCCCGAGGTAGACGGACTGATCGGCATATCCGGCGGGTCAGTCCTTGAAGAAGGACAATGTGTGGAGGTGCGGATTACCGATGCCGCTGAACACGACCTTTTTGCGAAAATTGCCGGGGAATAAGGATTTCTTCTGGTGTGCGGCCACACTCTGCGGTCTCGGCTTTTTCACCGCCATGCCGGGAACAGTGGGGTCGGTCGCAGCCTTTTTTGTTTTTGCCCTATACCCTATCCCCCTGGCGGGGCTTCTGGCTGTGGTTGTTCTTGGAGTATGGGCTTCTCACCAGTATTCCCTTAGGGAAGGAAAAACAGACCCGGGAGAAGTCATAATCGATGAAGTCGCTGGTACCTGGATTGCCATGTACGGCCTGCCGTCCGGTTTTTTTCTCCCCGCGCTTTTCCTCTTCAGGATTTTTGACATCCTGAAACCTTTTCCGGTGAACGCGGCGGAAAAACTGCCCGGAGGATGGGGAATCATGGCCGATGATATTGTGGCCGGAATTCTGGTGAATATTATCCTCTCAGTCATCCGGTGGCTGTATTTCGGCGGAGGCTGGAGTTTCCTTTTCTGACAGCAGGGAGGCATTCGGTTGAAGCATGCAGTACTGATAGCCCTGGGTGACGAACTTCTCAGCGGCATCCGCCGCGAGGGCAACTGTTCATGGCTTGCCGGGCGACTGACCCGGGCAGGCTGGAGGGTTGACTGTATGGAAATCCTCCCCGACGGAAAAGATTCCCTTCCAAAGTACCTGGAAAACCGGGTTGGAACAACCGATCTGCTGGTGCTTTCAGGCGGCCTTGGACCGACTCATGACGACTGTACCCGCGAAGCCCTCTCTTCCTTTCTGAAGGTTCCCCTCGAAACGGCGGACGAAGCCTACGATAAAGTTATAGCACGATATCCCGCTGAAATGAGGCATTTATTGGAAAAATGCCGGGATACCCAGGGGACTGTGCCCCGGGGAACAAGGGCTGTACACAATCCCGAGGGGTCCGCTCTCGGAATCGCCTTCGAATTTTCCGGAACAAAAGTATTTGCCTTTCCTGGCGTCCCTTCCGAATATCGCGCCATGGCAGAACAGGAGTTGGCCTCGGAAATATCTCCCCTGACGAACGGGACAGCTTCCGTTCTGGTTGCAGGCTGGCCTGAAAGCCTGCTCAAGGACCGTATTGCACCCGTCATTTCCAGGCAGGAACTTCATATTTCCATTCTTCCTTCACCCGGTCTCGTCGAAATTTTTTTACGGGGAAATCCTGCCGATGTCGTCCGTGGAGAAGATGATATCCGGCTGCTGGTGCCCGGGGACTGTCTTCCTTCGGGTGCGCGTTCCCTTGAAGAGGCGGTGATCAAGGGGGCGGCACAGAGGGGGCTCACTTCGGCATGCGCTGAATCCTGCACTGGAGGGCTTGTGGGAGCCGCTCTGACAACGGTTCCGGGAAGTTCGGCAGTTTTCTTCGGCAGCGCTGTGTGCTATAGTAACTCCGCGAAGAAAAGCATACTCTCAGTAAGTGAATCTACGCTGAATCACTTCGGTGCAGTCAGTTCCCAATGTGCTGCTGAAATGGCAGAAGGAGCGCTCCGTATTTTCGGAACGGATCTTGCTGTTTCGGTCACCGGAATCGCAGGCCCTGAAGGAGGTTCTGCCGGGAAGCCCGTCGGAACCGTCTGGTTCGGAATTGCCGGGAAGGGGAGGACGGAAGCGGTGAAAAGGCTGTTTCATGGCGACAGGGACGGAATCAGGAACAGGGCTTCCATGTTTGCTCTTTTATGCCTCTGGCGAAAAGTTTCGGAGCCTGAAAAATGAGCGGCGCGGTGGTTCGTTCCTTCGTCTGCATCCCCCTTCCCGAGGCGGTGAAACGGACCGTCGAGAAACAGACCGCTGTTACCTGCCGGGAATATCCCGGTCTGAAATGGGTTGGAAAGGAATTGTACCATATCACCCTGAAGTTTTGCGGGGAACACCCTGTTTCTGTTCTGGAGAAATTCAGAAAAAAAGCGGAATATTTCATTTCTGTAAACAGGCCGGGTACAATCCGTCTCAGGCTTGGTGTGCCCGGAGCATTTCCAGGACTGGATCGGGCGCGCACTTTTTTCGTCGGTGTGGAAGGCGAAACCGGCAAGCTTGAACAACTGGCGTCTCTTGTTGAATCCGCGGCTTCCGCAGCGGGCATGGAGAAAGAAAGCAGACCTTTTCACCCTCATGTGACCCTGGCACGAACAAGACGGCCGGAACGGCTGGAGCTTCCTTCGTTCACCATGGACAAGCCCGTCGAATGGGATGCGAAAACCATCCTCTGGCTGAAAAGCGAACTTCGTCCGTGGGGGGCTGAATATTCAACTCTGCAGGAATGGCCATTGTTGTAATGTCTTCGCAGGGGAGTGGCCCGTACCCCAACAAGTGAAAGGAGTGGTTCTGTTTGGCAAAAAGGAAAAACCCCCAGACCCGGGAGGATGTTCTCGAACAAGCTATTGAAGACATCCGGGGCAAATTCGGAGAAGGCTCCATAATGAGGCTCGGAGAATCCTTTAAATCAGCGGTGGAGGTCATTTCCACCGGAATCCTTCCCCTTGACGTTGCCCTTGGGATAGGGGGGCTCCCTAAGGGAAGAATAGTCGAAATCTTCGGACCGGAAGGCTCAGGGAAAACGACGGTCGCGCTCCATGCGGTCGCGGAGGCACAAAAGGCCGGAGGTATTGCCGCCTTCATCGATGCCGAGCATGCCCTTGACCCCCGGCTGGCATCCACCCTCGGGGTAGATGTTCAGTCGCTGTACATTGCCCAGCCGGACAGCGGCGAGCAGGCGCTGTACGTCCTCGATACCCTTGTCAGGAGCAGCGCAGTGGATATCGTGGTCGTGGACTCCGTTGCCGCCCTTACCCCCCAGGCGGAAATCGACGGAAAAATAGGCGACAGCCAGGTTGGGCTCCAGGCGCGGCTCATGTCCTATGCCCTCCGGAGACTCACCTCGGCCATTTCCAAGAGCAACTGCGTCGTCGTCTTCATCAACCAGTTGAGGGCGAAAATCAGCACCGGCTACAGCCAGGGCCCCCAGGAAACGACCACGGGAGGAAGGGCGCTGAAGTTTTACAGTTCCGTCCGGATTGAAGTCAAGCGGGGGAAGTCCATTACGAAAGGTGACGACACCATCGGCCACGAACTCTGGATGAAGGTCGTGAAAAACAAGCAGGCCCCCCCCTTCAAAACCGGACACTCCTCTCTCGTATACGGAAAAGGGATCCCCAGGGGCATGTCGATTGTGGATATGGCCATAGACTTTGACGTGATAAAGAGAAAAGGATCCTGGCTTGCCTACAAGGGTGAAACCCTCGCCCAGGGCAAGGAAGCCGTAGCCCAGTATATCGAGGAACACCCCGAGCTTATGAAGGAAATTGTTGAAGAGGTGCTTTCACTTGCAGCCAGCGGCCTCGACCTCGGCCTTCCTCCCAGTGAACCCGTTCTTTCCGGAGAGGAGGAGGACGAGGTGCCTACCCTCAATATCGAAGAAGGTATCCTCGACCTCGACGAAGAAGAAAAATAAATTGGTGGTCTATTTTGATAAAATATGAAATATCCTGAGTGAAAAGCAATATTGTAAGGGGTGTCATTTACTATAAGCATTGAAACTTTTATTCGTTCTCCATATCGACCCATATGTAAGCATGCTGCGAGCCTGTGTTTCCCTTTGGAGAGCGTTGACAGTCTCCCGATCCTCGAGTATTATTCCTAGGCACTCTGGCGCTGGCCGAGTGAAAACAGCACCTTGACAGTTTTATAGGAGAAGGAAAGAGGTAAAAGAGCGAATCTTGAGCTCATTATTTGAGAGTTTGATCCTGGCTCAGGACGAACGCTGGCGGCGTGCTTAACACATGCAAGTTGAACGGTATGACATGGAAGCTTGCTGAAGTG